>JBKDAC010000185.1:0-11769 GCA_046316515.1 Sandaracinobacter sp.
GGCCAGTCCTGCATCGCGCCTATGGTCATTTGCATCTCCCTCCGTCGGCGCTCTAACCTGTTACCGAGGTGAAAGAAAAGAGGGGGCAGCTGCCACCGCCCGGTTGCGCGATCCGGGCCACTTGACTCGCCTGGAACAAAAAAGGAACATTCGGCGTCCCGGCCGATTCGCGCACTGCGGATATCGGCGAGACTGGAAGGATAACCGGATGGTGACCGCGACTGCTCTTGGCCTGCTGGCCCCCCTTGCCCTGTTTGCGGCCCTGGGGCTGAATGGGGTCCTGCTGTGGCGGGCTGCACCGGGCGTGCGGCGGGCGCTTGCCGGCCCGGTTCCGACCTTCGTGCCGGCCTGCATCCTGCCGGATGGCGAATCGAACGTGGTCGCCCTGCGGCCCGCAATGCCTGCCGGCGTCAGGGCGCGGGCGGCGGCCCGTCCGTCGGCGCAGCTTCGTCCGCTGGCCGCATAGCCGCCGCCAGCTCGGCCTTGCGCAGACCGGCATAGCGGACGGTCGCAAAAGGATAGGCGACTCCATAGAGCAGCGCCACGCTGAACAGGGTCATCCAGGGCGCCTGAGCGAGCGCCGCCGCAAACAGCCCCACCGCTGCCAGCACGAACAGGCGCGCGGATCGTGGAATGCGCACCGCCTTGAACCCCCAGCCCGGCAGCGCCGACACCATCAGGAAGGCGGTCACCAGGGTCACAACCGCCACGATCACGGCCCGGCTGCGCGGATCGGCATCCAGCGACCCATCGGTCGCGAGGTTCCAGAACAGCGGCGCCAACGCCAGGCCGGCGCCGGCCGGGGCAGGAACGCCAGTCGTAAAGCCCAGCCGCTTCTTGGGCATGTCCTCCTGGTCCAGCGCGGCGTTGAACCGGGCAAGGCGGAGGGCACAGCAGACGGCCAGTGCAAGGGCCGCAACCCAGCCGAACCGGCCCAGATCATTCAGGGCCCACAGATAGAGAATCAGCGCAGGCGCCACCCCGAAGGCCGTCACGTCGGACAGCGAATCCAGCTCGGCCCCGAAGCGGCTGGTGCCGCGCAGCAGCCTGGCAACCCGCCCGTCGATGCCGTCCAGCAGGGCGGCGATCACGATGGCTGCGGCTGCCTTCTCATACTCGCCCGAAATGGCAAAGCGCACGCCGGTGGCGCCGGAACACAGTGCCAGCATCGTGATCGCATTGGGGATCAGCGCCCTGAGCGGAAGCGACGGCGGGGCCGGCAATGGGGGGAGTTCAGCCACGGACTGGCGCTGCGGCAAAGATCACTGAATGGCGCCCGGCACGGCGGGTGCGGCACCCTTGACGGCAAGGACCGTTTCCCCGGCAACTGCGCGCTGCCCCTTCACCACCTGAGGCGCATAATCTGCCGGCAGGAACACATCGACGCGGCTGCCGAAGCGGATCAGCCCCACCCGCTGGCCCATGCCGACCATCGATCCCTCGCGCACAAAGCCGATGATCCGCCGCGCGATCAGCCCGGCGATCTGGGTGAAGCCCACCTGCGTGCCGTCGGCGCCCTCGATCAGGAAATACTGGCGCTCATTCTCCTCGCTCGCCTTGTCGAGGTCTGCGTTCAGGAAGGCGCCGGGAACATAGGCCATGCGCGTCACCGTGCCGCCGATGGGCGCGCGGTTGATGTGCACGTCGAACACTGACATGAAGATGGAGACGCGGGTCGCCGTACCGGCCGCAAGCGCGCCCTCGCCCACCAGCTGGCGGGGCAGTTCCACCGTGACGATCTGGCTGACCAGCCCGTCGGCCGGCGACAGGATCAGCCCGTCGCCCGCCGGAGAGGCCCGCTTCGGATCGCGGAAAAAGGCGCAGATGAACAAGGTCAGCGCCACCAGCACCCAGCCGATGAACGTCCACCCTGCCAGGAAGCACACCAGCGCGATCGCGCCGGACATCCCGGCAAAGCGGTAGCTTTCCGGGTGGATTGCCGGCCATTGCCAGGCAGCCGGCTGGGAGCCGGCTGCATGGGGTGCAATTGGCCTTGGGGTATTGACGGGCGGGGCTGACGCCACTGTCGTCGGCACCGGCTGGGCGGGAATTTTGGGGGTCTTGTCTTTGGACATCATGCCCAAACCTAGGCGTTCCGCACGATTTCCGGAAGGCCCATGCGACACGGGTTGCGACCGCAGGGCACTTTTTTGCGCGCCCGTCAGGGGCTAAGGGGGGCCCGACATGGCCAGCACAGCTCTTGCCCCCGGGGTGCAGACACCCCCGACCGCCCGGCCCGCCACGCTTGCCGCCTGGCTGTTCGGCGTGGCCCTGCTTGTTTTCACGATGGTTGTCGTCGGCGGCATCACGCGGCTGACGGAAAGCGGACTGTCGATTACCGAATGGAAGCCCGTCACCGGCGCCCTGCCGCCGCTGAACGAGGCGCAATGGATGGCCGAGTTCGAGAAATATCGGCAGATCCCGGAATATCAGCAGATCAACAAGGGCATGCGCCTGGCGGATTTCCAATTCATCTATTTCTGGGAATGGTTCCACCGCCTGCTCGGCCGGCTGATCGGGCTCGCCTTTGCCCTTCCGCTGGCCTGGTTCGCACTGCGTCGGGCGATCCCGGCAGGCTATGGCCTGCGCCTGATCGCGCTGCTTGCGCTGGGCGGGCTGCAGGGCGCAATCGGCTGGTGGATGGTCACGTCGGGCCTGACGGAACGCACCGATGTGTCGCACATCCGGCTGGCCGTTCATCTTCTCACCGCGCTCTTCATCCTGGCCGGCCTCGTGTGGACGGCGCTCGATCTTCACCGCCTGTCCGCGGCCCCGTCCGCCAGGCCCGCCAGGCTGACACCTCTGGCGGCCGGCGTTGCGCTGGTGCTGTTCGTGCAGCTGCTGTTCGGGGCCTGGGTGGCGGGCCTGAACGCCGGCCACGCCGCCAGCAGCTGGCCACTGATGAGCGGCCGCTTCTTCCCCGAGAATGCTGACTGGGCGGGCCTCTCCAGCCTGGTCAACGACCCCTATCTCACCCATTGCGTGCATCGCTGGTGGGCCTTCGTCGCGGTGGCCGCGCTGGTTGTCCTTTCACGCGCAGCAAGGCGCGCCGGCAGCCGGCCCGCCTCTGTCGCGATCCACAGCGCGTTCGGCGTGCAGATCCTGCTGGGGATCGCGGTGGTGATGACGGGGGTGAACATCACGCTGGCGGTGCTCCACCAGGCTGTCGGGGCGCTTGTCGTCGCCTCCACTGCCTGGGGCTGCCATGTGCTGGGGCGGGCAGATCCAATCGTGACGAAGCGGCAACTCCGCAATTGATGGCTCGACCCTGGTCGCACGAACATGCACCCTTTGCGCAAAAACGCGAACGGACAGGGAGTGAGGGGACGCGATGACTGCTGACGTCAATCTTCTGGGGCAGCCCCTGCAGCCCTGTTCGATGGATCCCCTGACAGGCTGGTTCCGTGACGGCTGCTGCACGACGGACCCGCAGGATGTCGGCCGTCACCATGTCTGCGCGCTGGTGACGGCCGAGTTCCTGGATTTCTCAAAGGCAGTGAACAATGACCTTTCGCGCGCGCGTCCGGAATATGGCTTTGCCGGCCTGAAGCCCGGGGATCGCTGGTGCCTGTGCGCCAATCGCTGGGAAGAAGCGCGCGCCGCCGGATGCGCGCCACCGGTGATCCTGGAGGCGACGAACGCGCGGGCAACCGAGGTGGTCGCGCTTGGCCATCTGCAGGCCTATGCCGCCGAGGACGTGCAGGACTGAGCGCCCGGCCTGATGCGGTATCATGTTACCACAGGCTTTTTCCTTGCGTTTCACAGCCCTTTGCCCTAGGCGCCACGGCGGACACACGGGCGCTGCCTGTGAACCTGCCCATTGATCTGTTCCGAGGATTTGAAATGCTCACCCGCATCACGGACTCGGCGAAACCCGCCGAAGTCGAGAAGAAGTGGATCCTGATCGATGCCGACGGCCTCGTCGTCGGTCGTCTGGCATCCATCGTCGCCAATCGCCTGCGCGGCAAGCACAAGGCGAGCTTCACGCCCCACGTCGATTGTGGTGACAATGTCATCATCATCAACGCGGAAAAGGTGAAGTTCACCGGCCGCAAGGCATCGCAGAAGATGTACTATCGTCACACCGGCTATGCCGGTGGCATCAAGGAAGTCCGCGCCGACAAGGTGCTGGAAGGCCGCTTCCCCGAGCGTGTGCTGGAAAAGGCTGTCGAACGGATGATCCCGCGTGGGCCGCTGGGCCGCCAGCAGATGCGCAACCTGCGCATCTTCGCCGGAACCGAGCATCCGCACGTCGCCCAGAACCCGGAAGTGCTGGACGTCGGATCGATGAATCGCAAGAACAAGGTTGCTGCGCAATGAGCGAGAACACCCCCCAGGAAGACACCCGCATGAGCCTGGCGGACCTCGCCAAGCTCGCGCAGACCGAAGCGGCTGCCGCTGCTGCTGCCCCGGCGGCGGCCCCCGCCGCGGCCCAGACGGCTGGCACGGACGCCGCCCCCGCGGCGCCCGCCCCCGTGCAGGCCCAGCCGGTGGCGCTGCGCCCGCAGATCCTCGACACGTTCGGCCGCGCCTATGCGACCGGCCGCCGGAAGGACGCGGTTGCCCGCGTCTGGATCAAGCCCGGTTCCGGCAAGATCGAGATCAACGGCCGCGACCAGACCGTCTATTTCGCCCGCCCCACGTTGCGCCTGGTGATCAACCAGCCGTTCGACGTGGCCGAGCGTCGCGAACAGTATGACGTGATCGCAACCGTCGTCGGCGGCGGCCTTTCGGGCCAGGCCGGCGCTGTGAAGCACGGCATCGCCCAGGCGCTGACCCGCTATGAACCGGCGCTGCGCACCGCGGTGAAGCAGGCCGGCTTCCTGACCCGCGACAGCCGCGCGGTCGAGCGGAAGAAGTACGGCAAGGCGAAGGCGCGCCGCAGCTTCCAGTTCTCGAAGCGCTAAGCGGAAACGGCTGCGGCCAAGGCGCAGCCTTGGTCCGCAGACTCGTTGCAGCTTCGGACGGCACGAGAAAGGGCAGCCCCCAACAGGGCTGCCCTTTTCTGCGTGTCCGACGAGTCGGCTTTGCCGACTCTTCCTTTCCTTCCTCCCTCTCCGCCGGACTCGTGCGGCTTTGCCGCACGGCCGGCCACGCGGGACCGCCCCGTCGCGCTTGGCGCAACCCACGCCCTCCCCTATGTAGCGCACATGCTCACCCGCCTGCTGATCCTCCTCGCCACCTTGTTCGCAGGCCCGGCGCTCGCGCAGTCATCGGCAGATCTGCTGAACACCCGGGTGGAGCTGGTCTCGGAAGTGAAGGCCCCGGCCCCCGGGCAGCGCTTCACGATCGGGGTGGTGATGACCCCGAAGCCCGGCTGGCACACCTATTGGGAAAATCCCGGCGACAGCGGCATGCCCACGCGCGCCGAATGGGCGGTGCCCCAGGGCGTCACGGTCTCGGCCTTCCGCTATCCGGTGCCCGAAACCTATGTCGTCGCCGGGCTGATGAACCATGTCTATTCGGGCGGGAATGTGCTGCTGGCCGATGTGTCGGTGCCCCAGTCGGCCACAGGTGACCTGCCGCTGAAGGTAAGGCTTGACTGGCTTGTCTGTGACGACAAAATCTGCATCCCAGAAGGCGCGGACCTGGTCCTTCCGCTGAGCATCGGAAGTGGCGCGGCAGATGCGGCGCGGCAATCGCTGTTTTCCGACGCGCGCGACGCGCTGCCCCGCAAGCTGTTCGAGCAGGCACGCTTTGCAACCGACGGCAAACGCATTCGCCTGCTGGTGCCGATGGCGGGCACGGACACGATCACCGCTGCGCATTTCTTCGCCGCCGGCGAAGACAGCTTCCTGTTCGCCAGTCCACAGACCGTCACCCGCACCGAAAATGCCCTGATCGTCGAGGCGGATGCCGTGCCCGGCGGCTCGCCGAAGTCCGTCGCAGGCCTGCTGCGGATCGCGCGCGGCGACGAGGTGATGGGGCTGACGCTGACCGCCGCGCCGGGTGCCGCCGCGCCCGGAGAGCCCCTTGCCGCCACCCGCGCCGCCACCCGCGCTGCCACCCGCGCTGCCACCGGCCTTCAGTGTTTCCTGCCGGCGCTCGGACTCGCGATCCTGGGCGGGCTGCTCTTGAACCTGATGCCCTGTGTCTTCCCCATCCTAAGCCTGAAGGCGCTGAGCCTTGCAAAGGCCGGGGAATCGGCCGCGCATGCCCGGACCGAGGGGGTCGCCTATACCGCCGGCGTGATCCTGGTGACGACGGGGCTGGGGTTGGCGGCCATCCTGATCGCCCGGGCGGGCGCCGGGGCAGGTTGGGCCTTTCAGTTGCAGGATCCCCGCGTGATCCTGTTCCTGATGCTGCTGACGCTGGCGATCGGCTTCAATTTCGCCGGCCTGTTCGAGGTGAACCTGGGCACCGCCAACATGGGCAGCGGGCTGGCGGCAAGGCCCGGCGCCAGGGGCGCCTTCTTCACCGGCGCGCTGGCCGCCTTCGTGGCGACCCCCTGCACCGGCCCTTTCATGGCGGGCGCGCTTGGCGCGGCGCTGGTGCTGCCGCCTGCCGCAGGCCTGGCGGTCTTTGCCGGGCTTGGCCTTGGTCTTGCCCTGCCTTTCCTGGCGATCGGTTTCGTGCCGGCGCTGCGGCGGAGGCTGCCGCGGCCGGGGCCCTGGATGCTCACCTTCCGCCGGGTGCTTGCCGTGCCGATGCTGCTGACCGCGCTCGCGCTTGCCTGGGTGCTGGGCCGACAGGCCGGGATCGACGGGCTGATGGTGGGGCTTGGGACCGCCCTGATGCTGGCCATCTGCCTGTGGGTCGTCGGCCTGCGCCAGCAGAAGCGGGCGCCGGTTGCCCTGACTGTTTCGCTGGCGGCCATGGTGGCGCTGGCGGGGCCGCTGCTGCTGAGCCGCGTGCCGATGGAATCGCCGGCACAGGCCACGGCAGCGAGCGTCGCCGAACTGGGGGCCGTACCTTACAGTGCCGAAGCGCTTGCCGCCGCCCGGGCGCAGAGCAAACCCGTCTTCCTGTATTTCACGGCCGATTGGTGCCTTACCTGCAAGGTGAACGAGAAGGGCGCGCTTGCCGATCCGGCTGTCGGCGAAGCCTTTCGCGCGGCTGGAATCGAAGTGATGGTGGGCGACTGGACCAGGCCAGACCCGATGATCGCCCGCTTTCTCGAGCAGCAGGGCCGCGCCGGAATTCCGCTCTATCTGTTCTATCCGGCCGATGGCCCGCCCCGCGAGTTGCCGCAGATCCTGACCGTCTACAGCCTGACATCCCTGGCCAACAAGCATTCATCGCCAACATCTTAAGAGGACTGCCATGATCAGATCTGCCCTTTTCGCCGCCGCGATCCTTGTAGCAGCGCCCGTGTCCGCCACCGCCGTGGTAGGCCAGCCGGCGCCTGCCTTCACCGCGACCGACAGCTACGGCAAGACCGTCCGTCTCGGCGACTTCAAGGGCAAGCCCGTGGTGCTGGAATGGACCAACGCGGACTGCCCGTTCGTGCAGAAATATTATTCCGGCGGCGACATGCAGAAGCTGCAGGCAGATGCCCGCGAGCAGGGCGCCGTTTGGTTGACCATCAACTCGGGTGCGCCGGGCAAGCAGGGCCATATCGATGGCGCGGCGGCCAACGCCAAGATGCGGGCCCAGGGCTTCCAGTCCAGCGCCTATCTGCTGGATGCGGACGGCGCCATCGGGCGGGCCTATGGCGCCCGCACCACGCCGCATATATTCGTGATCGCGCCCGACGGCACGCTGGCCTATGCTGGCGGGATCGACAGCATCCCCAGCGCCAACCCCGCCGACATCGCCAAGGCCGAACCGCTGGCCCGCCTGGCGATCAGCCAGGTGGCGGCGGGCAAGCCGGTGGAAACGCCGAACAGCCGCCCCTATGGGTGTAGTGTGAAATATTCGGCCGAAGGCGGCCGTGGTTTGCGCGGCACGCGCAAATCCACGGACTCGCCGCAGGCCCGGCCGGCACGAAAAAGGGCGGGGTCTCTACCCCGCCCTTTTTGCGTGTCCGACGAGTCGGCTCTGCCGACCCTTCTTCCTTCCTTCCTTCCTTCCGGTCTTCTGCCGGACTCGTCGGCTTTGCCGACGGCCGACTGGCGATCAGCGCCCCTGCGGCGGAGCGGCCGGGCGGATGTGCAGTTCCTTCAACTGCTTGTCCGTCACCACCGACGGTGCGTTCATCATCAGGTCCTCGGCCTTCTGGTTCAGCGGGAACAGCGTCACCTCCCGGATATTGGGTTCATCCGCCAGCAACATCACGATCCGGTCCACGCCCGGTGCCGATCCGCCGTGCGGCGGGGCGCCATATTTGAAGGCGTTGATCATGCCGGGGAAATTGCTGTCCACCTGCTCGCGCGTGTAGCCGGCGATCTCGAACGCCTTGTACATGATCTCGGGCTTGTGGTTCCGGATCGCGCCCGACGACAGCTCCACGCCGTTGCACACGATGTCGTACTGATAGGCCAGGATCTCCAGAGGGTGCTTCGTCTCCAGCGCTTCCAGCTCGCCCTGCGGCATCGAGAAGGGGTTGTGGCTGAAGTCGATCTTGCCGGTTTCCTCGTCCGCCTCGAACATCGGGAAGTCGACGATCCAGCAGAAGCGGTAGGCGCCCTGTTCGATCAGCCCCAGCTGCTCGCCGACGCGGGTGCGGGCAAGGCCGGCGAGCTTTGCCGTCGGCAGCTCCTTGCCGGCGGCAAAGAAGCAGCCGTCGTCGGGCCCCAGGCCGAGTGCGGCATAGAGCGTTTCCATGCCTTCCTGGCCATGGTTCTTGGCGATCGGCCCGCCGAACTCGCCGCCCTTGCGGGTGACGTAGCCGAGGCCGGCATGGCCTTCGCTGCGGGCCCATTCGTTCATGTCGTCGAAGAACTTGCGGCTCTTCTCGGCAGTCGCGGGCGCCGGGATGGCGCGCACCACGCCGCCCGCGCCCACGATCTTCTCGAACAGACCAAAGCCCGACTGCCGGAAATGGTCCGACACGTCCTTGATCTTCAGCGGGTTCCTGAGGTCGGGCTTGTCGCTGCCATAGGTCAGCATGGCCTCGGCATAGGGAATGCGCGGGAAAGGCGTGGGGGTGACGGCCCAGGGCTTGTCCCGGTTCCAGCCGGCGAACTCCTCAAACAGGCCGCCGAGCACGGGCTCGATGGCTGCGAACACATCCTCCTGCGTCACGAAGCTCATCTCGAAGTCGAGCTGGTAGAATTCGCCCGGGGACCGGTCGGCGCGGGCATCCTCGTCGCGGAAGCAGGGGGCGATCTGGAAATAGCGGTCGAAGCCGGCCACCATCAGCAGCTGCTTGAACATCTGCGGCGCCTGGGGAAGCGCATAGAATTTGCCCGGATGCAGCCGGCTCGGCACCAGAAAATCCCGCGCGCCTTCGGGGCTGGAGGCGGTGAGGATCGGTGTCTGGAATTCGGTGAAGCCCTGCCCGATCATCCGCTGGCGCAAGCTTGCGATCACCTTCGAGCGCAGCATGATGTTGCGGTGAATGCGCTCGCGGCGCAGGTCAAGGAAGCGGTAGCGCAGACGGATATCCTCGGGGTAATCGGTCTCGGCCGCCACCGGCAGCGGCAGCTCGGCGGCCTCAGACTGCACGGTCACGCCGCGCACCCGCACCTCGATACTGCCGGTCGGCAGGTTCGGGTTCACCGTGCCTTCCGCGCGCGCAACCACTTCGCCATCGATGGTCACCACCGATTCCAGCCGCAGCCGGTCCAGCTGCTCGAGGAAGGGCGACCCCGCCGCGCAGACCAGCTGGGTCAGGCCATAATGGTCGCGCAGATCGACGAACAGCACGCCGCCATGGTCGCGCTTGCGGTGCAGCCAGCCCGACAGGCGGACGGTTTCACCGACATTGGCAGCCGTCAGCTGCGCGCAATGATGGGTGCGATAGGCGTGGGGGGTCTGGCTTTGGGGGGTGCTCATGGGCCGGGGGTGAAGGCGGACGCATGCCCTTTTGTCAAGCGCTTGCAGCTCGGCTATCGAACGCCATGCAGATTCATCCACTGGTTACCGACACCGAAACGCTCCGCATTCTCTGCAAGCGTCTGAAGGCGCATGACATGCTGTGTGTGGACACAGAGTTCATGCGGGAAAATACCTATTATCCAGAGCTTTGCCTGGTCCAGCTGGCATCGCCGGAGGATGCATTTGCAGTCGATCCGCTGGCCGAAGGGATCGATCTGTCGCCCTTTCTTGATCTGCTGCAGGACGAGTCGATCCTGAAGGTCCTCCACGCCGGCGGGCAGGACATCGAAATCTTCATGAATCTGACCGGCAAGGTGCCCTTCCCCCTGTTCGACACCCAGGTGGCGGCCATGGCGATGGGGATGGGCGAGCAGGTCAGCTATGCCAATCTGGTTGCCCATTTCACCGGACAGCAGATTGACAAGGGCGCCCGCTTCACCGACTGGGCGCGTCGCCCGCTGTCGGACCGGCAGATCCACTATGCCATCGGCGACGTGACCTATCTGGCCCAGATGTTTCCCCGCATGCTTGCCCGCCTGCGCAAGACGGGCCGCGGCGAATGGCTGGACGAGGAAATGGCTCGCCTGTCCGAGCCCGGCAACTATGTCGTCAACCCCGACACCGCCTGGCTGCGCCTGAAGCTGCCCAACCGCAAGCCCGACGTGCTCGGCCGGCTGAAGGCGCTGGCCCGCTGGCGCGAGCTGGAGGCGCGCGACAAGAATGTGCCGCGCGGCCGCATCGTGACGGACGAGACGCTGGCCGACCTTGCGGCGGCCCCGCCCGCCGGCCAGTCCGATCTTGCCCGCGTGCGCGGCCTTTCCCCCACCTGGGCGCAGAATGCGATCGGCCAGCGCCTGCTGGCGGCAATCGCCGCGGCCGAACCCCTGCCCGAGGCCGATATGCCGCCGCGCGAGAACCGCCCCGGCCTGTCGACCGACGCCTCGCTGATCGCGGACCTGCTGAAACTGCTGCTGAAGATCCGCGCCAAGGAATCGGGCGTCGCCCCCAAGCTGGTTGCCCGCAGCGACGAGATGGAGGCGCTGGCCGCCGGCGTCCGCGAAGGCCTGCCCATCCTGGATGGCTGGCGCCGCAAGCTGTTCGGCGAGGATGCGTTGGCGCTGGTCGAAGGCCGATTGGGCTTCTCGGTCAGGCAGGGCAAGCTGCTGATGCAGCCGCTGGATGGAAGGCCGGCAAAGACCGACGAATTCGCGCTGGATGCGGCGGAGTTCAGCCCAGCCGAAGCCGTGGCTCCAGCGCAAGCGCCTGCGCAAGCGCCCGATGCCGACGCTGAACCGGCTCGCCGTAAAGCGCCGCGTCGTCGCGCCCAAGGCTGAGTTCCAGCGCAGCGCCGTCGCGCGACAGAGCGGCGGCCCGCAGCGGCTCTGCCGCACCCCCGCCAAGCCGCTGCCCCAGCCGCATCGCCAGGCCCCAGCGGCGCGCAAGATCCAGCTGGGCGGGCGTTGCCAGCCGCGGCAGGATCGCCGTGCTCTCGCCTCCGGGCCAGGATCCGCCGTTCACCACCCATAGCGCGGCGGCCAGCATGGCGCGCTCGGCCGAGGTGATCCCCACCCATGTGCCATGGAGCGCGGTGTCCATGCCATGTTCGGCCCGCATGTCGGGGTGTGCCCGCCAGGCACTGTCGGCCAGCAGGCAGGCCGCATGACGGATCCGCCGCTCAGGCGCCGTCTCGTCCGCGAACAGGCTGTCGGTAAAGGCCAGCAGTGCTTCGCCCACGTCTGCGTCGCTGCCGTCGGAGAAGCGCCCCGACCGCTCGGCTGCCTCGTGCGCGGCCGCCAGCAGCGGATCCAGCGCCTGCGCGGCCGGCGACAGCGCCTGATACAGAATGCC
>JBKDAC010000186.1:0-1002 GCA_046316515.1 Sandaracinobacter sp.
CTTCACCACCCAGTCCACGATCGAATCGCTGGGGTTCAGCATCACGAATTTGCTCTTGTTCTCGCTCCCGCCCCCCTTCGCCGCCAGCGCGATTTCCAGGTGATCGCCGGGCACCATCTCCACATGCACAACCGCCGGCGTGTTGTGGCGCGTGTTCACCCGCCCGAACGCCGGGTCCGCCACGATCGAGGCCCTCAGCTTGTTGTCCGGGTGGCCATAACCCCGCCGCACGCCTTCGTTGATCATCTGGTCGAGCGTCATGTCGCCCTCCCAGCGCACCCCCATCCCCACCTTCACGAAGGCGGCAACGATGCCCGTATCCTGGCAGATCGGCCGATGCCCCTGGGCACACATCCGGCTGTTCGTGAGGATCTGCGCAATCGCATCCTTCGCCGCCGGGCTTTCCTCCAGTTCATAGGCTGCGCCCAGCGCCTCGATATAATCCAGCGGGTGGAAATAGCTGATGTGCTGCAGCGCGTCGGCCACGCTCTCGATCACATCGGCACTGCGGATCAGGCTCACGCGAATTCCTCCGGTCGTCTTGTCGGCTGCCTCCTAGCCCGCTTTCATGGGCGCCGGAAAGGCCCCGCCAACCGCGCGCGAATTCTGTGCATGAAACGGGGGAGAAGGCCCGCAAACCCAAAGCCCCGCTGGCGCCCCCTCGGGGACTGCCGCATGACGCCCGCGACCGACTGGCGATATTGTCACAGCCCGGGCCCGAAAAGCCTTTGCCGCAAATTTCCCACTTGTAACGCGGCAGGGTTTTGGCACTATCCCTAGTATTGGGGGTAGGACTGCCCCCCACAAATTGTGTCTGATCTGTGTGCATCGCCTCCGCACAGGGGGCTCCGGCCATCGCAGAATCGGGCAAAACAAGCTATGTCGGTCGGCCGTGGGAACAGCCCCAGACCGCCCGGAAACGAGATTGGGACAAGAGGGGATCATGATGGACTTCCAGCGCAGCGAAACGCCTCCCGAAGGCGACGTCGCCGTCTCCCAAAG
>JBKDAC010000187.1:0-10936 GCA_046316515.1 Sandaracinobacter sp.
GGGCTGAACCGAAGCTATGATCTTCAGTTCGGCAAAGCGCGGGATGTCGGCCGGATCGACCAGCTGGGCATGTTCGATGCGGTTGCGGAAACCGTCGCCATAGGTGGGGCGGATCTCGGCGAAGCTGTCGAGCGCCTGGCGGTTGGCGGCGTCGCCGATGGCGTGGACCGCAATCTGGTAGCCCAGGAAATTCGCCCGGCTGAACAGGTTCTTGATCTTGGCTTCGTCGAGGAACTGCAGGCCGCGGGTGCCGGGTTCGTCGCTGTAGGGCTGCAGCATCCAGGCGCCGCGGCTGCCGAGTGCGCCGTCGGTGTAGAGCTTGATGCCCTGCAGACGCAGGCGATCATCATAGAGCCAGGGCGTGGGGCGCAGCGGGCCGATCGCCTCCATCGATTCCATGCCCGCGGCGTAGGAGGTGATACGCACCGTCAGCCGGCCGGTGTCGCCGAAGCTGCGGAAGAGCGCCCAATCCTCTGGCGCGGTGCCCATGTCGTGCACGCCGGTGAGGCCGAGCGAGGCAATATAGTCGAGGGCCGCTTCGAAACCCTTTTCGCGCTCGCCGGCGGACGGCAGGGGCGCGGCCTTTTCGATCAGCGCCATGGCGGAATCGACGAACACGCCCGTGGGGTTTCCGGCTGCGTCGCGCAGGATACGACCCCCGGCCGGGTCCTTGGTGGCCCTGGTGATGCCGGCGGCCTTCAGGGCGGCGCTGTTGGCCCAGCCCGCGTGGCCATCCACCCGTTCCAGCCATACCGGGCGTTCGGCGTGGGCAGCATCGAGGTCTGCCGCAGTGGGGAAGCGGCCGAGATTCCAGACCACCTGGTTCCAGCCCCGGCCGCGGATCCAGCGCGCGGTTGTCTGCTTTGCGGCGTGCGCCGTGATCCGTGCCTGTGCGTCCGCAAGAGAGGTGGCGGGCGTCAGATCCAGCTGGCGCAGGCTGACGGCGAGGCCCATGATATGGCCGTGGGCGTCGATCAGCCCGGGGAACAGCGTGCGTCCCTTGGCATCCAGCTTGTAGTCGCCGGCCGCTAGCTTGGGCTCGCTGGCGCCGCGGGCGAGGATTGCGAGCACTTTGCCGTCGTCGCCGATGAAGAGGGTACTGAAGCGGCGGACATTGCCCTCGGCATCGAGCGTGTAGCCGTTCGCGTTGACGATCAGTGTCTTGGCGGCCTGCGCCGGGCCCGCGGCGAACAGGGCGATGGCGAGGGTTGCCGCGAACAACCTGCGCATCAGCCGAGCCTTCTGATGAGGGAGGAGGTGTCCTGGCGGTCGCCGCCCATCTTCATGAGATCGGCATAGAATTGGTCGACGAGGGCAGCGACGGGCAGGCTTGCGCCATTTTCGCGTGCTTCGTCGAGGACGAGGCCCAGGTCCTTGCGCATCAGTTCGACCGCGAAGCCGAAATCGAACTTGCCCTGCACCATGGTGCGGGCCCGATTGTCCATCTGCCAGCTCTGCGCGGCGCCCTGGCCGATCGCATCCAGCAGGGCGTCGGTATCGAGCCCGGCCTTCATCGCGAAGTGCATGGCTTCGCTGAGGCCCTGGACCACGCCGGCGATCGCCACCTGGTTCGCCATCTTGGCGAGCTGGCCGTGGCCCGGTGGGCCGATGCGCACGACGCGGCGGCCATAGCATTCGAGGATCGGGCGGGCGGCCTCCACGGCACTTTCCTCGCCGCCGCACATGATGGCGAGCTGCCCCGCCTCGGCGCCGGCCTGGCCGCCGGAGACGGGGGCGTCGATGCAGCGGATGGCAGGGTTCAGTTCGGCGAGTTCGCGGGCGAGGCTGGCGGAGACTGTGCTGTGATCGATGTAGAGCGCGCCATCGGGCAGCGACAGGAAGGCACCGTCCATCCCACCCGTGATCTGGCGGATGTCGTCGTCGTTGCCGACGCAGGATATGAAGGCGTCCGCGCCATCGGCCGCTTCGGCGGCGGTGGCGCAGGGGATGGCGCCATAGGCCGCGGCAAAGCGGCTGGTCTTGTCGCGGCTGCGATTGAAGACGCGGACCGTGTGACCGGCGGCGATGAGATGCCGGGCCATGGGCCAACCCATGACGCCAAGGCCTGCGAATCCGAGTGTTGCCATGACAGCGTCTGTTGCCCCTCCCCCGTGCCAAGCGCAAGCTTGGGCGTTTGCAGCATGGCGGCTGTTCCTCTAGGCGGAGGCAAAGACAGCAGACAGATGGAATGCACAGGATGGCGACCCAGACGACCCCGACAGAAAACGAAGCGGCCCTGGCGATCACGCCGGCCGACGTGATGGCGGCGGCCGCGGCACTGAAGGGCCAGATCGTGCGCACGCCGACGCTGGAGTCCAAGACGCTGGGCGCGCTGACAGGCGCCAAAGTGTTCCTGAAGTTCGAGAATTTGCAGTTCACCGCCGCCTACAAGGAGCGGGGCGCGCTGAACCGGCTGCTGGCGCTGAGCGCGGAGGAGCGCCAGCGGGGCGTGATCGCCATGTCGGCCGGCAACCATGCGCAGGGGCTTGCCTATCATGCGCGGCGGCTGGGCATTCCGGCCACCATCGTGATGCCGCGCTTCACGCCGTTGATAAAGGTGCAGCAGACCGAGAGCCATGACGCCGAAGTGGTGCTGCACGGCGAGAATCTGGAAGAGGCGACCGCCCATGCACATTTGCTGGCCGAGCGGCGCGGGCTGGTGTTCGTCCACCCGTTTGACGACCCGCTGGTAATGGCCGGCCAGGGCACGGTTGCGCTGGAGATGTTCGAGGATGTGCCCGAGATCGACACGCTGGTCGTGCCGATCGGCGGCGGAGGCCTGATTTCGGGCTGTGCTGTGGTGGCTTCTGCCATGGCACCCAAATGCGACATCGTGGGCGTGCAGGCCGAGCTGTACCCCAGCATGAAGGCCACCCTGATGGGCGAGCCGGTAGTGGCCGACGGCGACACGCTGGCCGAGGGCATCGCGGTGAAGACGCCGGGCACCCACACCGTGCCGGTGGTGCGCAAGCTGGTATCGGACGTGCTGCTGGTGGGCGAGCGCGACCTGGAGCGGGCGGTTTCGATGCTGCTGGCGATCGAGAAGACGGTGGTGGAAGGCGCGGGTGCGGCAGGGCTTGCGGCGCTGCTGGCGAATCCGCGGCGCTTCCGTGGGCGGACGGTGGGGCTGGTGCTGTGCGGGGGCAATATCGACATCCGGCTGCTGGCCAATGTGCTGCTGCGCGACCTGGCGCGGTCGGGCCGGCTGGCGCGGCTGCGGATTCGGCTGAAGGACCGGCCTGGACAGCTTTATGGAGTCGCGCGGATCTTCGACCAGCAGCAGGTGAACATCCTGGAGGTGTCGCACCACCGGATTTTCACGAATCTTCCGGCCAAGGGCCTGATGACGGAGATCGAGTGCGAGACGCGCGGCGGCGACCATCTGGACCGCCTGGTGGAGGCGCTGCGGGGCGCCGGCTATGAGGTGAACCGGGTGGAGCTGGGGTGAGCGACACATCCGGAATGGATGAGGTTTCTGGCCGTTAACCGCGTTCTTGCTGTGTGCATTGCAAGAACGTGCCGTTACCATGATTGCAGCGCATGGCGGAGGGGCTGTGCGACCGGCCTGAACGGCCCCCCTTGCCCCGACCCGGGCGCGGGTTGCGCAAGGCGAGGTTAACCCCCTTCCACGGGGCGCCTTTGCTGCACGCAGGTCGTTGCCACCCCCCCTGCCTTTGTGCATCATTTACCTGCGACCGGCTGGGAGCGGGCGTGATGGAGTCGAGGGTGAAGCAAATCTGGGCTTGTCGGCAGTTCGAGTTCCGACCGTTTCGGGGACCGTCCCTGAACGCGGTGCCGGTGCGCCTGCTGGAGGTGACGTGCCTGGCTTCAGGCCCCGCCATGGCAGGCCGGATATGGTTGGGGAGCGGCGCGGAATGACCGACCAACCGACCCGCTTCCCACGCTTTTTCGTGACGGCCGAAAGCCCCTGCCCCTATCTGCCCGGCCGGACCGAACGGAAAGTCTTTGCCGAACTGCGCGGGCCTGATGCCCAGCAAATGAGCGAGGGACTGGGCCGCATCGGATTTCGCCGGAGCCAGAACGTCGTCTATCGGCCGAGTTGTGAGGGCTGCAACGCCTGTGTGTCGGTCCGGGTGGTGGCGAATCAGTTCCACCCCTCGCAGTCCCAGCGGCGCCTGCTGAAGCGCAACGCGGATCTGGATGTGGCGGCCTGCGATGCCTGGGCCACAGAAGAGCAGTTCGACCTGCTGCGTCGCTATCTGAAGGACCGGCACCCGACCGGCGGCATGGCCAGCATGGACGGGTATGACTTTGCCGAGATGATCGAGACCTCGCCGGTGGACACGGTGGTGGTGGAGTATCGGGAGCGGTCGGTCGACGGAAAGCCGGGCCGTCTGGTGGGGGCCTGCCTGACCGACAAGCAGTCGGACGGGCTGTCGATGGTCTACAGCTTCTATGAGACGGGGCCTGAGGCCCGGCCGGGGTTTGGGACCTTCATGATCCTGGATCACACGCTGCGCGCCGCGCAGGTGGGGATGCGCTATGTCTACCTCGGCTATTGGGTCGAGGGTAGCCCGCGCATGGACTATAAACGGCGCTTTGCCCCGCTGGAGATGTTGACGCCCCACGGCTGGCGGATGATGCCCCCGCTGCAGATGGCGCCGCAGAAACGACAGTTCGCTTCAATCGACTGACGGCGCGCCCCGCGCTATCAGGGGGCATGAACACGACCCAGGATCTCGAGAATGTCGCCCTGTTCGGCACGCTGGCGGCCGACTGGTGGGACCCAGATGGGCAATCGAAGCTGCTGCACCGAATCAACCCGACCCGGCTTGGCTTCATCCGGCAGGCCGCGATCGATCATTTCGGGCTGGACCCACGTGCGCGGCGGGCGCTCGCGGGGCTGCATGCGCTGGATATTGGCTGCGGGGCCGGACTTGTCGCCGAGCCGCTGGCACGGATGGGCGCATCGGTGGAGGGGATCGATGCCGGAGACGACGTGATCGCCGTGGCGCGGGCGCATGCCGCCGAGGATGGGCTTTCCATTGCCTATCATGCCGGCGACGTGCTGGCATTCGCTGCAGCCAACGCGGGTAAGTTTGACTTTATAACCTGTCTTGAAGTCGTTGAGCATGTCACTGATGTAAAAATGTTTGTGAGTGCAATTTCAGCATTGTTGAAGCCCGGCGGCCTGCTGGTTTTCTCGACGCCCAACCGCACGCCGGCCAGCTGGGCCGTGCTGATCGCGGGGGCTGAGAAGATCACCCGGGTGATCCCGGAGGGCGGGCACAGCTGGAAGCAGTTCCTGACCCCGGACGAGCTGACGCAGAAGCTGGCGCAGGCGGGCCTTCGGGTCGAACAGATGGAAGGGCTGAACTGGGGCCCGGCCAGGGGGTTCCACCTGTCGCGGGACTTGTCGGTCAATTACATCGGGACAGCCGTGAAGCCCTGACGCTTTCGGGCGCTGGCCTGATGGCGGCGCCTGCGCCAGTCTTTCCGGCAGGGAGAGCACGCATGCACGAGATCGAGACGTCCGACCGCCTGAAGGGCATCCATCATTCGGCCTTCCGCTGCCGGGATGCCGAGGAGACGCGGGCTTTCTATGAGGATGTGCTGGGCCTGCCGGTGGCGGCGGCGCTCGCCTTCGAGGAGGAGCCGGGGACGGGCAAGCCGCACCCCTATGTGCACATCTTCTTCCGCCTGCCCGACGGCAACTTCATCGCCTTCTTCGATGCGCCCGACAGCGCGACGCCGGCGCATTTCCGGCCTGGCCATGGTTTCGACCGGCACATCGCCTTCGAGGCCGGCAGCCTGGAGAAGCTGGCGGACTGGAAGGCGCGGCTGGATGCAGCGGGCGTGCCCTGCTTCGGCCCCATTGACCATCATTTCGTGCAGTCGCTTTATATGTGGGACCCGAACGGGCTGCAGGTGGAGATCACGGCGCGCACGGGCGACCATGATCCGATCCTGGAGGCAGAGGCGGCCACCGCGCGTGATGTGCTGACGGCCTGGACCGCGCGGACGGCCGCGGCAAAGAAGGCGCTGCGGGCGTGAGCTTCCAGCGCATCCCGCTCCACATCATCTTCGAGGAGACCGTTACCGTCCGCGACACCTATGGCGGAATCGGCGGGCTGGTGGCGCTGCAGGGCCATCATCTGAAGCCTGATACGGCGTCGGACACGATCCTGATCTTCCTGCACCCCATGGGCATAATGCATTATCTGCCGATGCCGATCGGGCTGGCGAGCGCGGGGGTGCACTGTCTGACCGCCGTGTCGCGTTATCCCAACAACGACACCGCGCTGATCATGGAGAAGGTCTGCGCCGACCTGGGCGCCTGGGTGCGCCATGCGCGCGAGAAGCTGGGATACCGGAACGTCGTGCTCGCGGGATGGTCGGGTGGCGGGTCGCTGTCGCTGTTTTTTCAGTCGCAGGCGGTGCGACCCCGGATTACCCACACGCCGGCTGGCGACCCGGTCGATCTGTCGAACCTGGTGCCGGCCGATGCCATGCTGCTGCTGGCGGCGCATATCAGCCGGTCGGGCACGCTGACGGAATGGCTGGACCCGTCGGTGACGGATGAACGCGACCCGGATGCGCGGGACCCGGCCTGGAATCTCTATCACCCGGCCTGCGTTCAACCCCCCTACCCCGCCGACTGGCTGGCGGAGTTCCGGGCGCGGCAACAGGCCCGCAATCGCCGGATCACGGCCTGGGCACAGGCGCGGCTGACAACGCTGAAGGCGGCGCAGGGGCCCAATGCCGAACAGGCCTTTGTCGTGCATGGCACGATGGCCGATCCGCGCTGGCTGGATCCGGCGATCGATCCGAACGACCGGGTTCCTGGGCAATGCTATCTGGGCGACCCGCGGGTGATCAACGATTCGCCGGGCGGGCTGGGGCGCACCTCCACCCTGCGGTCCTGGCTGTCGCAATGGGGGCTGGACACGTCGAATGCGGATGGGCCGGCCTGCGCGGTGGACTGCCATGTGCCGACGCTGGTGGTGGGCAATTCGGCGGATGATGCCTGCACGCCCAGCCACACGCACCGGCTGCACGATGCGGTGGCGGCGGCCGACCGGACGCTGGTGACGATTGCAGGGGCCACGCATTACTATGCGCGGCAGCCCGACAGGCTGCGCGAGGCCGTGATGGCGGTGAAGGGCTGGCTTTCGGCCCGGGGCTTCTGAACCCTATTTCTTGCGGTCCGGCACTGCAAAGCGGCCCGACACGCGGCTGCCGGGCTGGCCGGTGGAGGTGCGGCCGTCAAGCGTGGAGCGACCGCTTGCGAGATCGATGGTCAGCCGGTTGCCCTTCACCTTGGTCGTGCCCTGCGTCAGCACCACGTCGCCGATCAGGGTGAGGATGCGCTTGTCGACATCATAGATGCCGAAGCGGCTGGTCGCGCGTTCGGTGGGGGTGGCGAGGCGGACATTGCCGTCGGCATCGAGGCGCTGGATCACGGGATCCCCGCTTCTGCCGCCGGCCGGGCGGGCGTAGGCGATCTTGATGCGGTCGGCCTCGAGCGTGAGATTGGCCTGGCGGACCCGCACATTGCCGGAGAAGAGCGCCTGGTTCTGCTGGTCGAGCACGTCGATGCGGTCCGCGTCGACGTCGATCGGTGCCTTTGTGTCGAGCCCGCGCAGGGCGGAGGTGGTGATCCCCTGGGCGTGGGCCGCGGCGGGCACGAGGCCGAGGAGGACGATGGCGGCGAACGCGGAAAATCTGGTGGATGTCATCGATCAAGGGTCCGGTTGGGGGTGATGCGGAGCTGTACATCACCTTCGAGCCGCACTTCGCGGCCCTGGATGTCGGCAGTGAAACTGTCGGCGCGGAAGGTGCCCATCGGCAGCGTGCCGGCGACAGGCTGGCTGGTGCTGACCTGGTTGGTGGAAATGTTCACCTCTATGGCATTGCCATCCAGGCTGTAGCCGGAGGCTGAACGGGCGACGACCGGCCCCTGCACCAGCAGGCGGTTCTCTTCGATGAAGAATTCCCCGCTGGGGGCCGTGACTGTGGCTGGCCCCTGCTGCTGCTCCAGGCGGGCGGACAGGCCGGTGAGGATGACGACGGGCACCGCGCTGGTTTTCTGGACGCCCGAGCGGGCGACGATCTCGAAGGGCTCGCCCTTGCTGGTTTCGCCGCGATAGGTGGCTTCTTCCATCCGCAGCCGCTCGCCCGCGCGGGCGGCACTGTCCTTGGAGAGCAGGAAGCTGAACTCGCGCGTGGCCGACAGCGGAAGCGCAATCAGAACCACCAGAAGGGCGAACGAAGCCAGCGGCAGCACCCATTTGGCAGCAGCGATGAAGACATCGCGCGGGCCGCCGGGCAGCATGGCGCGGCGCCGCGCATCGCGCTGCCGGTCTGCAAGATCAGACATTATGGGGCTGATGCCGGAGGCGCTCAGACATGGGCGAAGATGTCGATTTCCGGCCAGCCCTGCAGGTCGAGCTTGGCACGCCAGGGCAGGAAATCGAAGCAGGCGCGGGCGAGCTCGGTGCGACCTTCGCGGGCAAGACGCTCGTCCAGGATGGGCATCATCCGGTGCAGATAGCGCACATCGGAGGCGGCATAGTCCTTCTGGGCGTCTGACAGGGTTGCAGCGCCCCAGTCGCTGGACTGCTGCTGCTTGGAGATTTCGGCGCCCAGAAGCTCGCGCACCAGGTCCTTCAGGCCATGGCGATCCGTGTAGGTGCGGATGAGGCGGCTGGCTGTCTTGGTGCAGTAGACGGGCGCGGCCGTGACCTGGAGATGGTGGTGGATGACCGCGAGATCGAAGCGCGCGAAATGGTAGAGCTTCAGCCGGGCCGGATCGGCCAGGATGCGGCGCAGGTTCGGCGCGGAATAGTCGCCCGAAAAGCGAACGAGATGCTCGTCACCCTGTCCGTCGGAGAGCTGGACGAGGCACAGACGGTCGCGCAGGAGGTTGAGACCCATTGTTTCCGTGTCGACGGCAATGGGGCCCGGCGCGAAGACATCGCCCGGCAGATCGGCTTCGTGAAAATGGATGGCCATGATGGCGCGACGCATAGGCCGAACTGCTGCCGACGGCAATCCGACGCACGATGGCCTGCGGTGTGCCCGATGGATGGGCGCGCGGCCTATTGGAACAGGAGGTAGAGGCCCATCAGCGTGAGGTAACCGGTTGCCATGCCGCTGATCAGGGCACCCCAGATCTCCTTCAGAGGACGTTGCTTGTTGAGTTCAGCCACGGCAGCCCTCCACATGGTCGAAGCAAATTCAGTTATCCACAGGTAACCGTTTGTCGATGCAGTTGCAACAGATTGTCCGATAGCATTGACCTGTTTCGATTTTCTGACAAAGCTGCGCAAAAGAAAGGGCGGCGCCCTTCCCACTTCCCGCAGCTAGGCCCGATGACAGGCGGCGGCGACAGTGACCTTATGCTTGTTCCCCGCCCCCGCGATGCCGCCACGCTGATCCTTGTCCGTCGCGATGGGGCGCATCCCCGGATCCTGATGGGGCGCCGATCGGGCGGGCACGACTTCATGCCCGACAAATGGGTGTTTCCCGGCGGCCGCATCGACCGCACCGACTATCGCGCGCCGGTGCTGCGGGAGCTTTCGCCCGATGTGGCCGGCGCCCTTGCGGCCTCTGCCCGGCTGAAGCGGCAGGATGGCGCACGGCTGGCGCGCGCATTGGCGCTGACCGCCGTGCGCGAGACCTTCGAGGAGACCGGGCTGGTGATCGGACGGCATGCGCAGGGGCAGCTGGAGGCAGATCTGGCAGGGCTGTCCTATGTGGCCCGCGCCATCACGCCGCCCGCACGGCACAAGCGGTTCGATGCGCGGTTCCTGATGGCGGATGCCGAGCAACTGGCCTCGCTGGAGCCGACCGACAGCCGTGAACTGGGCGAAGTGGCCTGGTTCACGCTGGACGATTGCCGCGGGCTGGACCTGCCGCTGATCACCCGCGCCGTGCTGGACGTGGTGCAGCAGCGGCTGGCCGGCGAGGTGGGGCCCCTGCCCTTCTGGCGCTGGACCCGTGGAACCCCGGACTCGGCGCTGTAGCCGTCAGTCGAGGTTCGGGCGAAGCCACTGGCGAGCCTGGTCTAGGCTGACGCCACGCCGGGCGGCATAATCCTCCAGCTGGTCTTCGCCGACGCGGGCCACGCCGAAATAAGCGCTGCGCGGATGGGCGAAGTAGAAGCCCGACACAGCCGCCGTCGGCAGCATGGCGAAGCTTTCGGTAAGCGTGATCCCCGTCTTGGCGGGCGCATTCAGAAGGTCGAACAGCAAGGGCTTCAGGCTGTGATCCGGACAGGCGGGATAGCCGGGCGCCGGGCGGATGCCCTTGTACTGTTCGCGGATGAGGGCGGGATAATCCGGCGCGGCCGGCGCCTCATGGCCCCACAGTTCGGTGCGCATGTGGAAGTGCAGCGCCTCTGCCAGCGCTTCTGCCAGGCGGTCGGCCAGCGCCTTCAGCAGGATATCCGAGAAATCGTCATGGGCGGCCTTGAACGCGGCGAGGTGCGGCTCGATCCCGTGGCCGGTGGTAACGGCAAAACCGCCGATCCAGTCTGCATCCGGCGAGACGAAGTCGGCGAGGCAGGGGTTTTCGCGGCCTTCGCGCTTGACGATCTGCTGGCGCAGCATCGGCAGACGCGCGATGGGCGCGGTGCGCGTTTCGTCGGCGAAGACAAGGATGTCGTCGCCGTCGCGGCGTGATGGCCAGATGCTGGCGACGGCGCGGGCGGTCAGCCATTTTTCCCTGACCAGACGGTCGAGCATCGCCCGGGCGTCGGTCCAGAGCGCGCGGGCTGCTTCGCCCACCACCGGGTCCTCCAGGATCTGCGGGTATGTTCCGTGCAGTTCCCAGGCACGGAAGAAGGGCGTCCAGTCGATGAAGGGAACCAGGGTTTCCAGCGGCCAGTCCTGCCAGTCCCAGTTGCCGGTGTGGGCAGGCCTTACCGGCGGTTCGGCGGTGAAATCGATCTTCAGCGCATTGGCGCGGACCT
>JBKDAC010000188.1:0-2201 GCA_046316515.1 Sandaracinobacter sp.
CATGTACGGCCCCGTGGACCGTGCCGAGGCGATCGCCACGCTGCACCGCGCGCTGGAGCTGGGCATCGATTTCCTGGACACGGCCGAAATCTATGGCCCCTTTGCCAATGAGGAGCTGGTGGGCGAGGCGCTGGCCGACCGGCGCGAGCAGGCCACCATCGCCACCAAGTTCGGCTTCCGCATGGTCGACGGCAGGCCGAGAGGGACGGACAGCAGCCCCGCCAACATCCGCACCGTCTGCGACGCCAGCCTGAAGCGCCTGCGCACCGACCGGATCGACCTGTTCTACCAGCACCGGGTCGACCCGGCCGTGCCCATCGAGGAGGTGGTTGGAACGCTCGCCGATCTGAAGCGCGAGGGGAAGATCCGGGCCATCGGCCTGTCCGAGGCCGGCGCCGATACCATCCGCCGCGCCCATGCCACGCACCCGATCGATGCGCTGCAATCCGAATGGTCGCTGTGGGAGCGCACGGTCGAAACCGACATCCTGCCCGTGGTGCGGGAGCTGGGCATCGGCTTCGTGCCCTATTCGCCGCTGGGACGGGGCTTCCTGGCCGGCACCGCGCTGCGGGCCGAGGACCTGCCCGAGGGCGACTATCGCAAGACCGACCCGCGCTATCAGGGCGCCAATTACGACGCGAACATGCAGGTGGTGGCCGCCGTGAAGGCGGTCGCGGCCCGCCATGGCGCTACGCCCGCGCAGGTCTCCATTGCCTGGTTGCTGGCACAAGGCCCAGACGTGGTGCCCATCCCCGGCTGCAAGCGCCGCGCCACGCTGGAGGATACGGCGCGCGCCGCTGCACTGACCCTGTCGGGGCAGGATCTGACTGAGCTTGCTGCGGCCGCCCCCGTCGGGGCGACCGCCGGACACCGCTATGGCAATCCGGCTGCGATGAAAATGGTCCGCCTTTGACAGGCGCCGAAATCGCGATCCTGGTCGCGGCAGGCCTGTGGGCCGGCACCCAGAACGCCCTTGCCGGCGGCGGCAGTTTCGTGACCCTGCCCGCGCTGATGACGACGGGGCTTGATGCGCGGGTCGCCAACCTAACCTCAACCATCGCACTGTTTCCGGGGCAGATCACCACCGCGCTCGCCAACAGGCGGCTGGTGTCGGGCGTCGGCCCCCTTACCTTCCCGGTGCTGCTGCTGATCAGCCTGGCCGGCGGCGTGGCCGGGGCGCTGCTGCTGCTGGCGACCCCGTCCGACCTGTTCCGACGCATGCTGCCCTGGCTGGTGCTGACGGCCACCCTGCTCTTCGCGCGGGGTGCCTTTGGCCGCAAGGTGGATGCCGCCAACCTTGGGGCCGGACCGCTGGGCGTCGGGCAATTGGGGGTCGCCATCTATGGCGGTTATTTTGGCGGTGGAATCGGCTTCTTGATGCTGGCCCTGTTCACGCTGGGAGGCGCGGCCGTGAAAGAGGCGCAGGCCAACAAGAATGCGCTGGCCGCCGCGATGAACCTCGCCGGCGCCTCCGTCTTCGCTTTCTCGGGCGAGGCGGCCTGGGTGCCTGCGCTGATCCTGGGGGCGGGTTCCACCGCTGGCGGCTATCTGGGGGCGCGCCTGATCCAGCATGTGCCCGACATGGCCCTGAAGGCCGGCGTGGTGGTGATCGGCCTTGCCCTGTTCGCGGGCTTGCTGTGGCGGGGTTGAGCCGGATATCGCGCAACTTTATGTCTTGAATGTGAAGCCATAAGCAATATTTTCACATTGACGAGGACGGACAGATAGGCAAGAGCCGCCGCGACAGTCCATATCCGCCCACAGACAACCGGAGCGCCCGCAATGCCGTTCGACAAGTCCAAGCTACCCAGCCGCCATGTCTCGGTGGGGCCGTCGAAGGCGCCGCACCGGTCATACTATTATGCGATGGGGCTGACCGAAGAGGATATCGCCAAGCCTTTCGTCGGCGTTGTTTCGGCCGGCAACGACAGCGCGCCCTGCAACACCACGCTGAACATCCAGGCCGACATCGCGCGCGAGGGCGTGGAAGAGGCCGGCGGCATGCCGCGCCGCTTCAACACCATCACGGTCACCGACGGCATTGCCATGGGCCACCAGGGCATGAAGTCCTCGCTCGTCAGCCGCGAGGTGATCGCCGATTCCATAGAATTGTCGGTGCGCGGCCACTGCTACGACGCGCTCGTCGGTTTTGCCGGGTGCGACAAGAGCCTGCCCGGCATGATGATGGCGATGCTGCGCCT
>JBKDAC010000189.1:0-1448 GCA_046316515.1 Sandaracinobacter sp.
GCACCGCCACCGCATCGGCAAAGCGCGCCTCCAACGCCGACCCCATCGCCGCCGCCAGATCGGCCTGCTCCGCCACGGGCTCTGCATGCGCCGCCCGTGCCGCGCCCAGCTCCGCCTCCAGCCGGGCAAGGCGCGGCAGCAGCTCGGCCTCCGCTGCCCCCCGCCCCTGTGCCCGGCCGGCGTCCAGCGCCGCCTGCTCGCGCTCGGCCGCAGTGGGGCCGGCGGGCACCAACGGCGCCCCGAACAGCCGCGCCAGCGGAATGGCCAGCACCGCCTCAGACATAGGCCGGTCCCTTGCCCGGCAGGCTCAGCTGCCCATCGGCGGCCAGCCGCCGCGCCGCCGCCGCAATCGCCTTCTGTGCGGCCTGCGCCTCGTCCATCTTCACCGGCCCGCGGTTCGCAATCTCGTCTCGCAGCGCCTCGGCCGCCCGCTGCGGCATCGCCTCCAGCATCTTGTCGCGCAGCACGGTGTCCGCCGCCCGCAGCGCCGGCACCAGCAGCTCGGCATCCAGCGTCCGAAGCAGCCCCTGCAGCGCGCGCACCTCCAGCCGCCCCAAGTCGGCAAAGGTGAACAGCGTTTCGCTCAGCAGGTCGGCGGCACCCCGGTCCACGCTTGAAAGCGCCTCCAGCGCCGTCTCCTCGCTCAGCCCGGCCAGGTTGATCAGGTCGGCCGCCCGCTGCATTCCGCCAAGATTGGCCAGCGGCTCGCGCGGCCGCGCCTCAGCCATCCGCTCGGCCAGCGCACAGTCCAGCGCCTCGGCCGCCGGCGGCATCACCGGCCCCAGCGTCGCGATCCGCCGCACCAGGTCGGGCTGGCGCTGCGCCGGCATCCGCGCCAGCACCCGCGCCGCCCGGTCAGATGGCAACTGCGCCAGCAGGAAGGCCTGCACCTGCGGATGCTCCCCATCCAGCAGGCTCGCCAGCGCCCAGGGCTCCTGCCACTGCAACTGCTCGAACAGCGGCGCCTTCACCGCATCGCCGATGCGCTCCAATATGCCCCCGGCCCGCTCGTCGCCCAGCGCCCGGCCCAGCAGGTCGCGCACCGTCGACGGCCCTTCGCTGACACTGATCGTCTCGCGCGCAATGCCCAGCACCTCGTCCAGCACCGCATCGATCGTCTGCGGGCTCGCCTCCGCAACTGACAGCATCGCCCGCCCCACCTGCTCCACCTCGCCCGGCTCCAACCGCGCCAGCAGGGCAGCCGCCTCGGGCTCTTCCAGCAACAGCAGCAGCAGCGCGGTCTTCTCGGCCCCCGAAAGGCTCATGGCCGCGGCTCCGCCAGCAGCCGGCGCGCAACGGCAGTCGCCCGCGCCGAATCCTGCGCCGCCAGCAACCGCGCCTCGGCCAGTTTCCGGCTACAGTCCGGTAGCGGCAGGGGCGGTTCCGGCCGGATGGCGATCGCCTCCTCCTGCTCCTGCTCCTGCGCCTGTGCCTGCACCGCGCGCGCC
>JBKDAC010000190.1:0-3302 GCA_046316515.1 Sandaracinobacter sp.
GAACGGAGGGGGGGAGACCCTCCGGGGAGCAGAGATATGGAGTTGGCAAGGAAGGCGGCGCTGCCGGCAGCGCGGATGGTTGGTGTTTCGCTGATGCTGGCAGGTGGTGTGGCGGCTGCCCCGGCACGTAACCTGCGGGCGACCGCCGCTGAACCGTCAGCGGCCGCCGGAATCGAGCCTGCCCGCGCGGTGGGGCGGATAGCATCGCTGATCCGGGCCGAATTCTATGATGCTGCGCGCGCGGCCCGCATTGCCAACAGCCTGGAGGCGGCAGCCGCCGCCGGGGCCTTTGATCGGCTGAGCGACCCACGCGACCTCGCCTATGAGCTGACGCGGCGGCTGGCGCCCGAGGATCGCCATTTTGCCTTGAGCTGGGCTGTCCCGGAATCCGGGCAGCAGCTGTTGCTGCCGCCGCCGGCGGCAGACCTTTCGCGCGTGAACCAGGGTTTTGTTGAAGCCCGCATGCTGGCCGGCGGGGTCGGCTATGTGAAGATCGACCAGTTCGCCCCGATCGACGGGCCCGGCTGCCCGGCGGTGGCGGCTGCCGACGCGGCGCTGGCCTTCGTGGGCAGCGCGCCGTCGCTGATCATCGACCTGCGCGACAATGGCGGGGGCTCGCCCGCGATGGTCGGCTATCTGGTGCAGCAGTTCGTGGCCGATCCGGCGCGGATCGCCAACCGGTTCAAGTCGCGCCGGGGGCCCGACCGGCTGGAGCTGTCGCCGGTTGCGCGCACCCACCCGGCCCGGGTGGATACCCCGCTGTTCATCCTGGTGAGCGGCCGGACGGGGTCTGCGGCCGAGGCCCTTGCCTACACGCTGCAGGCCGCCGGTCGCGCGACCGTGGTAGGGGAGCGGACAGGCGGCGCGGCCAATCCGGGCAGCACCCACCGCACGGCCGATGGCTTCCGCATCTTCATTTCCGGCGGCACGCCGGTGAACCCGTTCACCGCCTCCAACTGGGAGGGGGTCGGCGTGGCGCCGGACATCTCGGTGCCCCAGGCCGATGCCCTGCACACCGCGCATCTGCGCGCGCTGGAGGCGGAGCCGGAGCTGCCGCGCATGGCCGCGCATGTGCTGGAGACACTGAAGGTCGGGCGCGCCACGCAAGCCACGCCCGAGCTTTTGGCAGGGCGCTATGGCGATCTGGAGATCGTGGCGGACCATGACACCGCCCTGCTGCGGCAGGGCCGCCGGCCGGAGCGGACATTGGTGGCCCTTGGCGGCGACCGCTTCAGCCTGGCGGAGGATCCCTCCGCGCGGCTGCGGGTGGAGCGCGCCGCTGGGACCGGGGCTGTCCTGGCGCTGGTGCGCGAGATTCCCGGCGGCGGCGAGGTGCGCTATTATCGGACTGCCGTGGAGACAGCTGCCCTTCGATGAGCAGGTGATGAGCACGCGCATTGGGCCGTTCGAGGCCGAGCTCTGGGCCTGGGAGGGGCCGGCCAGCTGGGTGTTCCTGAGCCTGCCGGCAGAATTTGCCGACGATGTGAAGCTGGCGGCCTTCCTGTCGCCCAGGGGGTGGGGCTCTGTCAGGGTCTCGGCCGAGGCCGAGGGCACCCGCTGGGACACCTCGCTGTTTCCCGACAAGCGATCGGGATCGTACATCCTGCCCGTGAAGGCCCCTGTCCGCCGGAAACTGGGTGTTGCGGCCGGGGACCGGATCACCCTGTCGCTGGAGCTGCGCGACCAGCCCTGAGGGCGGCAGATCAGTCGACGGTGCAGCGCTTCGTTCACCATCGGCTGCTGGAACAGCTCGGCCGGGGCACCATCCAGCCAGGCCTCCCACAGGTCGGGCGTGCACATGTGCGGTGCCTGCCGGGGACAGCGGAAACACGCAAAGGCAAGCGCGTTGCGTCCGGCTACGCAGTGATACGTATCGGTGCCCGATATTAATGCGATGCGGCCGCACCCGTCAGTTGCTCCAGAAAGTGGAGCATCTATGACCATTAGAAAACTTATAAAGTCAGGCGCAGCCCTGTTGGCCGGGCTCCTGCTGCTTGGAGGGCTTGCAGCCTACAGCAGCATTGACACCGTCCGCATCGGCGGGCCTGTGCACAGGGATCTGGAACAGTCCAACACCCTTCTGGCGGACATTATGCCGCCGCCCATGTTCCTGGTCGAAGCTTTCATGGTGACGAGCGAGATCGTCGCCGAGCAAGGCCGCAATCCGGCTTCAATCGCCGATCTGATGCGGCTGCGCAAAGAGTATAACGACCGGATTGTCTTCTGGCACGAGTCCGGGCTTGATCCGGCTCTGCTGAAGACGATCGAGGGGCGGACCGACAAATCCGCCAAGGCGTTCTGGCGGGAAGTCGACTCGGTATTCCTGCCGGCTGCCAGGCGCAATGACCCTGCCGCGCTGAGTGCCAGCTACGAGCGGCTTGAGAGCCACTATGGCACGCACAGGAACGATATCCGCGGCTTGGTCGGGCAACTGACGACGCATATGGATGCACAGAAGGCCGAAGCCGCCGACAGCCTTTGGAAGGGCTATCTGGTGCTTGTGCTGGCGGCCATCGCCATCCTGGGTGCCGTTGCCTATGCCGCCTGGCATTTGATGGCGCAGGTGGTGAACCCGATGGGCGAGCTGGTGTCAGTGACGAACGAGCTGGCCGCCGGCGGAAACCGCATGGTGCCGCACAGCGACCGCACCGACGAGTTGGGCGAGCTGTCGCGCGCCGTCGACACGTTCCGGCAGGCGGCCGAGAACAGGGCGAAGTCGGATGCACAGGCCAAGGAAGAGCAGATGGTCGTGACCCGCGCGCTGGATGCCAGCCTTGCGGCCCTGAAGGACGGCGACCTGACCCACGACATCACAGAGCGGTTCCCGCCGGCCTTTGCCCAGTTGCGCGACAACTTCAACGAAGCGCTCGCCGGCATTCGCGACCTGATGCGGCAGGTGACAGCGGCCAGCCGCACGATCCTGACGGGTGCAGAAGAGATCAGCACGGCAACCAACACCCTGGCGCGCCGTACCGAAGGCAATGCCGCAAGCCTGGAAGAAACCAACGCCGCACTCGGCGGGGTCGACACCCGTGTCCGCGCAACCGCAGCAGCAACCCGGACCACCCTGGAACAGGCGATCGAGGCCCGCAACCGCGTGGAGGAAGGCCGCAGCCGGGCCGGTGGCGCTGTGGACGCAATGAACCAGGTGAGCGAGACCACCAAGGGCATCGACAGCGTGATCGAGGGTCTGGACAAGATTGCGTTCCAGACCCGGGTGCTGGCGATGAACGCGGCGGTGGAAGCCGGGCGCGCGGGTGAAGCGGGCCGCGGCTTTGCGGTGGTGGCCGATCTTGTGAGCG
>JBKDAC010000191.1:0-9670 GCA_046316515.1 Sandaracinobacter sp.
GTGCCGGCCAGGTTCGCCGCGCCAGACACATCGGTCAGCAGCACCCCGCCCCGCTGCACGCCCGTTGCCGCGAAACTGCCCTTGATGACCGGCCGCTCGGGCTCCAGGATCAGCGCGAACCGCGCGGACCCCTTGGAAATGGAAATCGGCGTTTCCAGCGGGATCCGCGCATTCAGCGCCTGCGCCGTCCCCTCCACCTGCTGCAGGGCGCCCACCGCACTGAAGCCCAGGTTCGCGTCCAGCCCGCGGCCATCCACCACCAGCTGGCCGGCAAAGGGGCCCGCCGGCGTCTGAACCAGCCGCCCGCGCGCCTCCAGCCCGGCAATTGCCGCCCGCTGGATATCCAGCGCCAGCGGCCGGCCCTGCCCGAAGCCCACCACGATACGCCCGTCGAGCGGCCCCTGCGGGCTTTCGCCCCGCGCCAGCAGCAGCACGCCGCCCGGCACCGGGCTGATATCGGCCACCACATTCGTCACCCCAAAGCCGAAGCCGGGCGACGGCAGGCTCACTGTCCCGCGCGGCGCCGTCGAGGTGCCTGAGGCCGACACCGTGAACGGGCCATAGGCCCGGCTCCGCCCGCTGGCATCCAGCTCAAAGCGGCCGCTCGCCGGGTCATAGCGGCCCTTGGCGCCCGTCACCGTAAGGTTGGGGCTGGTCAGCTGCGCCCCGCTCAGCGCGATCGCCCCGTCCGCCCCCAGCGAGAAATTGCCCGACGCACTGGGGAGCCCACCCAGGAAATCCCTAGCCGAGGCATTGGTCAGCCCCAGCGAACGGACCTGGAACTGCCCTGCAACCGCCGGTCGCGCCGCGCCGGGCGCCCGGTCGATCCGCGCACTCGCGCGCAGGTCGATGGGCCCCAGCCCCTGCACATCAAAGCGCGGCACGGCCGCATCCACGCGTGCCGTCACCCGCCCGTCGGGGGCCAGCGCCCCGTTGCCCGAAACCGTCATGCGCGTCGTCACCAGCCGCACGCCATCGGCCGCGATCCGCCCGTTCGCCACGCGGATCGTCCCGCTCGCCCGCGGCGTCACCAGCAGGGCCGCGATTTCGGGCGGCAGCCCAACGGTGGCGCCGGCCCGCGCCGTGAAGGGCACCTCCCGCGGCCGGGTCGGCGTCGCCAGCCGCACAGTCCCCTCAGCCACCAGCCCATTGGCGCCAACCACCGCCGTGTCTGTCCGGAAGCGCAGCGTTTCGGCCCCCGCCGACCAGGCAAAGGCCGTGTCGTTCAGCGGCCCGTCCGCCGCCAGCGTCGCCCGCATGCCCGTGCCCGACAGGGCGGGGTTCAGCGCGCCCGGCCGCAGCAGAACAGCCTCCAGCCGCACGCCGTCGGCCACATTGTCGGTCGCGTCGATCCGCCCACCGCCAGTCACCCGCAGCGCGGGCGACGCCGCCGCCAGCCGCACATCGAACCAGTCGCCGTCCTTCGATGCCGCGAGGTCCAGGGCGATCGCCGGTGCCGTCAGGTCCGCCACCAGCCCCGGCCCCAGCAGCGGCGCCGGCACCAGGTCGCCGGCCAGGCGGAAACGCCCGTCGTCGGCCGTCAACTTCAGCTCGGCAACCCGCACCGCGGCAGCGCCCACCCCCAGGTCCGCCCCGACAGTGCCCCGCCAGCGGCTCCAGCTGCCTGCCCCTTCGGCCTGCACCCGCAAGGGGCTGGTCAGCCCCGCCGCCGTGGTCACCAGCCCGCCCACCGGCGCGTTCAGGTCCGCATCCAGGTCAAACCGGTCCCGGTCGGGCTCGGCATCCAGCAGCAGCAGCAGGCGGTCCCCGCTCGCGCTGCCGACCTTCATGTCCAGCAGGACGCGCCCTCGGCGGATGGCGGCGCGGCCGGTTGCCGACACGATCTCCTCGCGGCCCATCAGGGGCTTTTCCAGCACCACCCGCGGCAGGTCGAACCGGCCCACCCGCACATCGATGTCCGGCAGCAGCGGCGCGTTGGGATCGCGGGGGTTCAGCTTCCACATCCTGAGCACCCGGATCTCGGGCACCTCCATCCGGTTGATCGATACCAGCCGCCGCACCAGCGTGATGGGCTCCCAGTCCACCCTGGCCCGGGGGATCAGCGCCAGCGTCCCGTCCAGGTCCTTCACCACCACGTCCACCAGATCGAAAGTGGACAGCAACGACCCGTCGATGCGCCCCACCTCATACCGGATGCCCGATTCCGGCTCCAGGCCCGACACCCGGCTGGCGACAAAGGCGCGGCCCCCCGGCGTTTCCGCCAGCCACCACAGGCCCACGGGCACCGCAGCGGCAGCCGCCAGCAGCAGCAACAGCAGGGTGCCGGCAAGCCAGGCCCACCAGCTGCGCCCGCCCGACGCGTCGGGCGCCTCGGGCACGGCAGGATCGATGTCGGGCATGCCGTCCGCCATCAGAAGGCCTGCCCAATGGAGATATAGAGCGCGAAGGGTGGGTCGCGCGGGCCGCGGCTGATCGCCCGCGCCACGTCGATCCGTATCGGCCCGAAGCTGGTGTAATAGCGTCCACCGACCCCGGCGCCGAACCGCAACCCGTCCAGGGTGGGCAGGGATGCGTCGTTCACCGATCCGGCGTCCACGAAACCCACCACCCCGAAATCGCCGAAACGGTACCGCACCTCGGTGCTGGCCTCCAGCAGCCCGCGCCCGCCGATCGGCCGGCCGTTCAGGCCCAGGTCGCCCACCCCCTGATAGTCAAAGCCGCGCACCGAACCGCCGCCCCCGGCATAGAGCCGCCGGGTGGGCGCGATCGAGAACAGCTCCGCGCCCACGATGCTGCCCAGCCGCAATCGGCCGGCCAGCACGAAATCCTCGCCGATCCCCTGATAGACGGTGCCGTCCGCGAACAACCGGGCATAGGTCTCCACCCGGCCGGCCTCGCGTGACACTTCGGGGTTCAGCTCCAGCCCCAGCCGGAAACCGCGTGTAGGGTCCAGCAGGTCGTTCGACCGGTCATATCCGATCCGCGCCGGCAGGCTGACAATCAGGAACCGCCGCCAGGCCTCGAAATCCGCCGAAAGCGGATCGCGCGGATCAGCCGTCGCCCGCTGCCGCTGGCGCGAGGCCCCTAGCCAGAAACCGACGCTCCAGGTCCAACGCTTCTGCCAGATCGGCGTCGAGGACCGCTCGAGTTCGGCTGCAACCGCGAAGGTCTGTGCGCTGTAGGCTGGCGGGGTTTCATTCGACAGGTCGGCCCCGAAGCCGAGCGTCCGGTCGCGCTGCCGCCAGTTGCCCAACAGCAGTTCCGCGCGGGCCCGCTGCTCGAAGGTGCCCAGCACGGCGCGGGCCGTCAGCATGCCTTCGGGCTTCAGGAAGCTGCGGTGCCGCCATGTCCCTTCGGCGCGAAAGCCTTCCTCGGTGGCAAAGCCGATCTGCCCGGCCAGCAGGCGGTGCGGGCCCTTGTTCCCGTCGATCCGGATTTCGGTGACTGCCACATCGCCCTCGCGGATGCCGCTGTCCACCGGGGTCACGGTCACGCCGCCGAACTGCTGGGTCGCAATCAGTGCGCGGCGGAAATCATCCACCAGCTGCGAATCATAGGGCTGGCCCGGGCGGAACCGCGCGATCACCTGCGCGTGGCGCTCGTCGAACGGCTGGAAGCCCATCATGCGGATCGGCCCGAACACCCCCAGCGGGCCCAGGTCGCCGGTCAGCAGATAGGTGCCCGTCGGCCCCTCCTGGTCCAGCACGACGTCGTGCACGCCGATCTCGGCAAAGGGATAGCCCTGGCTGTTCAACCGCTGCAGCAGCGCGCCCTCGGCCTCTTCCACGTCGATCGCGCGGATCGGATCGCCCACCGCCAGCCCGAAGCCCGCGCCCAGCTCGGGCTTGTCCGACGGGATCAGGTCCAGCGTGATCTGCCGCCAGGTATAGCGCGCGCCGGCCACCACGATCATCCGGATCTGGGCTCGGCTATCGGCGCCCCTGGGTCCGGTCGCCGTGTCGGGCACTTGCGCGAAATCGGCCGTCACCTCCACCGTCGCACTGTACCAGCCTTCCGAAAAAAGCAGGCGCTTCAGAAGCTCGGTGTCGGTGCGCGCGCGGCTTGCGATCTGCGCGGCGGTTGCCGGGCGGTTCTGCCCGCGGTGCAGCGTCGACAGTCGGCGGAAGGTCCCGTCCAGCCCGGTCGGCTGAAGTCCCTCCACCACCACCTGGTACCTAAGGCCTTCCTGCGCCACCTGGGTGAAGGTGAAGTCCGTCCGCGGCGCCGGATCGAAGGTGCCCAGCGCCGGCAGCGGCGCCAAAAGGTCGGAATCCAGCGGTTCGACCGGCGGCATCTCCAACGGCGCGGCCGGCTCTGCCTCCAGCGCAGAATTCAGCTCGGGCATGGGCGGCAGGGGAAGGAACAGCGCCTCGTCTGCCGGCGACACCGGAGGCGCCGAGGACAGCAGCTGCGCGGCCGCCGGCACGGCCACCCCCAGCCCCAGGCACAGCGCTGCGGCCAGGCGGAAAACGGTCGTCCAGAAAACAGGCGGGGGGCGCGATGTCACCGGCGGACAAAGCCTTGGCTTGCCGGCAAACGCAAGTCTGATTGGGCAGGCTCCGTCGCAGCGCCGCATCGGTCCCGCGCAGCACAGGATTCGCGCGTTTGCACTGGCAGTCGCGCAGGCCCCACGCTAGGCAGGCGTTCACACCCAAGGAAAGGATTATCAGTGCCCGGCATGCTCAAGCTCACAACCGAAACGGGCGACGTGACGATAAGGCTCCGTCCCGATCTCGCACCCGGCCATGTGGCGCGGATCGTGGAGCTCGCCGACAGCGGTTTCTATGACGGCATCGTCTTCCACCGCGTAATCCCCGGCTTCATGGCGCAGGCCGGCTGCCCGCAGGGCCGCGGCACCGGCGGCTCGTCGCTTCCCGACATCGCCCAGGAATTCTCGGCCGAACCGCATGTCCGCGGCACCTGCTCCATGGCGCGAACCGCCAATCCGAACAGCGCGAACAGCCAGTTCTTCATCTGCTTCGACGACGCCCGCTTCCTGGACCGCCAATACACGGTCTGGGGCGAAGTGACCGAAGGCATGGAGCATATCGATGCCCTGCCGAAGGGCGAGCCGCCGCAGACGCCCGGGCGGATCGTCAGTATGCGATCCGCCTGAGGCGGCTGCAATTAGTGCGCAGCACCAACTCGCAGACTCGCCGTGGCGCCAGGTCGCCTACCTTCGGGCCTTGATCGTCTTCCCCTCGGCCCCCGTCAGCGTCAGCACCCCATCGGCCACGCCATAGCCCGTCACCGTGCCCAGTGTGCCCAGGAACTGGCCTTCCTGCGCCATCAGCGCGTCCGGGCAGGCCATCATGGTCGATGCCATCTGGCTCATTTCCAGCTTCAGCCCGTCGGCCGACAAGGTGTAGCCGCCCATGAAGCGGTTGCAGCTGGCCGCGCCGAACACCCGGCCCTCTTCGAAGGTGATGGTGGGCGTGCTTCCCGTCACGATTGGGCGGCCGTTGATCTCGAACACCTTCCATTCGCCACCGCCCAGCGCAGCGCCACCCGTGGGCGCGGCCGCCGCGGGCTTCGGCCCGGGTGTGGGCGCACAGGCCGTCATCGTGGCAAGTGCAAGGCCTGTTGCGGCGGCAAGCAGTAGGCGCATCGTCTATCTCCCCTATTGGCGCCGGTCACTGCCCCGGCATGCTCAGGTCACCCTCGGCCAGCGGCGCCGAAATCGCAAGCCTCGGCGTTCTCGATAGGGCATCCTTCACCTGCTGCTGCACGTCGAACAGCGGCTGCTCGTTGGTTAGGATCGTGCCGGATCGCGGCCGGTCAAGGTCCAGCACCAGCACCAGGGTCAGCGTCAGCAGCAGTATCATCTCGGTCGAGGCCATGAAGTGCATGCCGACCGCCCGCCCACCGGCATAGCCGATCAGCAACATGCTCGCGACCGGGAAGAAGATCAGCAACAGTACCAGGGTCGAGGGTAGGCGCGCGTCGATCGCGGCATCCCGGGCCGAGCCCATGTCGAACATCATGTTGGCCGATTCCACCAGCAGCAGTTTCACCGCCGGGTCGGGCACGCTCTCGCGCACCTCCATCACATTGTCCCACATCTCGGCCGTGGCGCCGGACGCGATCCGCCGCGCCTCGGCTACCCGTTCGCGCGACAGCCCGGCCTCTGCGACACGGGTGCGCGCGTCAACATAGCGGTCCAGCGACTGCAGCGTCCGATAGCGTTCGTTCGTCGGCATCAGGTCGGCCCGCAGCAGGAAGGTGCCGATCGCATTCGCCTCTTTCACCACGGCCGCGCGGCGGTTGTCGAACCGATTCACCGCCATCGAAACGGTAAAGCCCAGCAACAGGGCCATCAGCCCGAGCGAGGCCGAGATGATTATGGCGGGGTCCCCCGGGTCCTTCTCCTCGCGGTCAACACGGGCCCGCCAGGCGCGCCCGAGCGCGGCCGCCGCCGCCAGCAGCCCGCCGAGGATCAGCCCGACCAGCCACAGCGGCGATTCCTGCAGCGAGAAGCGGATGGCGTCCAAGGATCTGCTACTTCTTCAGGCTGTCGCGGATTTCGCGTAGCAGCAGCACATCCTCGGGCGTCTCGGGTGGCGCTTCGGCCGGCGCGGTCGCCGCAAAGAAGCGGTTCGCATTCTTAACGATCAGGAAAACCGCAAAGGCCAGGATCAGGAAGTTCAGCGTCGCCGTCAGGAAGGCCCCATAGCCCAGCATGGGAACGCCGGCTGCCTTCAGCGCCGCATAATCCACCGTCTTGCCCACCAGCTCCGCCGGCACCGGCCCCAGCCGGATGTAATTCTCGGTGAAATCCGCCGATCCCGTCACCCACGACAGCAGCGGCATGATCACATCCTCGGTCAGCGATTTCACGATCGTCCCGAATGCACCACCGATGATGACGCCCACCGCCAGGTCCAGCACATTCCCCCGCGCCATGAAGGCTTTGAACTCGTTCAGCATGAAGACCCCTTTGCTTGCCTGTCCTTTGGCATCAGACTGACCCAATCGCCCGCTTCAGTGCAAGCAGGAAAGCGGCCCAAAACGAACAGGCAGGTCTTGACGCGGCGTTCACCCCACGTCCTTACTCCGCGCCGGTTAACCGTATCCCGGGGGTCCCCATCATGCGCATCATCCGCTTCGTCCTTCCGCTCGCTGCCGCGCTTTCGCTGTCGGCCTGCGGGATCAACTCCATCCCCACCAAGGAAGAAGGCGTGAACGCCGCCTGGGGCGAGGTGGAGAACCAGTATCAGCGCCGCGCCGACCTGATCCCGAACCTGGTCGCAACCGTCCAGGGCTATGCCAAGCAGGAACAGGATGTGCTGGTCGGCGTCACCGAGGCGCGCGCCAAGGCCACCCAGACCACCATCAACCCCGGCGACCTGAACGACCCCGCCAAGGTCGCCGCCTTTCAGCAGGCGCAGGACGGGCTGTCGTCGGCGTTGTCGCGTCTGATGGTGGTGGTGGAAAAATATCCCGAGCTGAAGTCCGACCAGAACTTCCTCGCGCTGCAGTCCCAGCTGGAAGGCACGGAAAACCGAATCTCCATCGCCCGGCGCGACTATAACGAAGCCGTGCGCATCTATAACGTGGAGATCCGTACCTTCCCGGCCATCATTGCCGCCAAGACCATCTATGGCGCCGAGCCCAAGGCCCCCTTCAAGGCAACCGCCGCCAACGCGGAAACCGCACCAACTGTGAAGTTCTGAGGTTGCCGCCCGGCCCTGCCCTTGCGGCAGGGCCGGGCAGCCCTCATGTCCACGCCACCATGAAGCGCCTCGCGCTCCTCCTTCTCCTCCTGTGGTGGCCCGCCGCCGCCAACATGGTTTTGCTGCCTACGGCAGCGGACGCACAGGAATTTCCCAAGCTCACCGGCCGCGTGGTCGACGCGGCCGACATCCTGCCGCCCGAGGTTGAGGCCCGCATCACCGCCAGGTCCGAGGCGATCGAGAAGCAGACCTCTGCCCAGCTCGTCGTCGCAACCGTTCCCAGCCTCGATGGCTATGAGATCGAGGATTATGGCTACAGGCTGGGCCGCGCATGGGGCATCGGCCAGAAGCGCGACGGCAAGGGCAACGGCGACAACGGCGTCATCCTCCTCGTCGCCCCCAACGACCGCAAGGTCCGCATCGAGGTCGGCTACGGCCTGGAACCCATCCTGACCGACGCCTTGTCGTCGGTCATCATCCAGCGCGCCATCATCCCCGAATTCCGCGCCGGCAACATGCCCGCCGGCGTCGAGGCAGGCTTCGAGGCCATCGCCAAGCAGGTCGAACTGCCCCCGGAAGAGGCCGCAAAGAATGTCGCCGCAGCGCAAGCGGGCGGTGGCGACGGTGGCTTCCCGGCGGGGCTCGTCTTCTTCCTCATCCTCCTCTTCATCTGGGTCATGATCGCGTCCAGCCGCGGCAAGGGCGGCCGGCGCGCGCGCCGCGGCGGCCCGATCGTCGTCTGGGGCCCCGGAATGGGTGGCGGCGGCGGCTGGGGTGGCGGGGGCTTCGGCGGCGGGGGCTTCGGCGGCGGGGGCGGCGGCTTCGGCGGCGGGGGGGCCAGCGGCGGATGGTAGAGCTGACCCCTGCCGAACAGGCGCAGATCGCGTCCGCCATCGAGGCCGCCGAGGCCCTCACCGATGGCGAGATCGTCTGCACGCTCAGCCTGGAACACCACCGCTATGTCGAATGGGTGCTCGCGCTTGCGGCGGCGGCCGGCTTCCTCGTCCCCGTCCTCCTCACCGCACTCGGTTTCGGCCCCACCTTCTTCGCATTCCTGTTCGGCCAATGGCAGTCCGAGCCACTGTCCGACTGGCAGACGGTCGAGATCTTCGCCCTGATGCAGGTGACGATCCTTATCCTCACAACGCTGCTCCTGTGGTGGTCGCCCTTTGCCCAGCGTCTCGTCCCCCTCTCCATCCGCCGCGAGCGCGTGCACGAGATCGCGCTGAAGCAGTTCCTCACCCGCGGCATCCACCTGACGGCCAGCCGCACCGGCGTCCTGATCCACGTCAGCTTCGAGGATCATGTCGTCGAGGTGATCGCCGACGAGTCGATCTATTCGAAGGTCCCGCAGGAGCATTGGGCCGAAACCGTCGCCGCCCTGCTCGACGGCATCCGCCGCGGCGACACCGCCGACGGCTTCGTGCGCGCCATCGCCCTTGCCGGCGACATGCTGGCCACCCATTTCCCCAAAACCGACAACAATCCCGACGAACTGCCAAACCGCCTCGTCATCGTCTGACGCCATCGTCCGACAGGCGCGCAACTGCGGTTGAGGCCCGCGCGCCCGTCGGCTAGACGGGCGGTGACTCCCCGTTTTCAGCGCTCAAGGACTCCCGTGGCCCAGCAATATTCCTATGTCATGAAGGATCTGACGAAGACCTTCCCCGGCGCTTCCAAGCCGATCCTGAACAACATCAACCTGCAATTCTATCCGGACGCCCAGATCGCCATCATCGGCATCAACGGCTCGGGCAAGTCCACGCTGATGAAGATCATGGCAGGGATGGACAAGGATTATTCCGGCGAGGCCTGGCCCGGCGAAGGAATCCGCGTCGGCTATCTCGCGCAGGAACCCCAACTCGATCCCACCAAGACCGTGCTGGAAAACGTCAAGGACGGCGTGCGCCCCATCGCCGACATGATCGACCGCTTCAACGCCATCTCGGCCGAAATGGGTGACCCCAAGGACGACACCGATTTCGACGCCCTCATGGAGGAGATGGGAACCCTCCAGGAAAAGATCGACGCGGTCG
>JBKDAC010000192.1:0-2796 GCA_046316515.1 Sandaracinobacter sp.
GCCGGAACCGACACCCGCAAAGGTGATGCCGTTCAGCTCGTTACCGGGCGTCACCTCGAAGCCGGGGACGCGGATCTGCACATAGCGCAAGCGGCCCGAATTGTCGCTGGGCGTCGCACCGCCATAGAGGCCGTCGGCCCCCTCCACCCGGCTTTCGCACCCGACTGAGCCCCCGGCGATGCCAAGGGCGATGCAGGTGTGGATCGGCGCGCGCCCCAGGACCACCAGACCGCCCCACTGTCCGATCGAATTGTCCCCGACCGTCCCTTCCATGTTGGAACGGCTGGTGAAGACGATCGGGCGGGTCGCCGTGCCTTCGGCGAAGATCTGCGATCCCCGCTCGATCAGCAGGAAGTCCGCGCCCGACGAACCGAACACGGTCACGCCGGATTCGATGGTGAGGATGCCCTGCTCACCGCCCGGCCGAAGCCCGTCGCCACCCACGTCGCGCCCGATGCGCACACCACCCGACAGCGAGTAGACCAGGTTTGGAATATTGCGGAGCAGAAGGTTGCCCGTGATCACGCCCGACAGCTGGCACACCCGGACGGACTGGCCGCCAAAGGTCGCCGTGCCCACGTTCGCGGTGCCCGTGGGGCAGTCCGCCGGGGTCGGTGAGGGAGTGGGGGTCGGCGTGGGTGTCGGCGTCGGGGTCGGCGTCGGGGTGGTCGTCGGCGGCAGCACGATAACGCCGTCGCCGGGTGACGCGACATCGGTGGCCCCGCTGCAGGCCGCAAGGGCAACAGCCGAACCGAGCAGCAGGAGGGCGCGGAGCTGCGGCGCACGAACATAAGACATGGGGGACCCCTTTTCGAATGCGAATCTGGGCCGCAGGGCCGCCAAAGCGCGGCCTTTCGGCGCGACACGCCTAAACGGACTGCATGTCAGTCCCATTGCGCGCGCATTGCAGCGAGATGGCGACTCGGTTGCAGTTTCGTGTCAAAGAACGGGCGCGGTTTGCGCCAGTTCCGCCAGCAGCACATCCTCTGCCATCCCGCGAACGCCTTCCCGCCCGATCTGCAGCAGGGCCGGCACGGCCAGCGGGCTCACCCGGTCCAGATGCTGCACCAGAAGCTCCGATTCGGCCCGTTTCAGAAGCCGGTCCAGCCGGGCGAGGTCGGTCAGCCGGGCACTCGCCTCCATCCAGGCCGCCTCCAGCAGCAGGTGCCCCGGCTCATGCTTCTGCAGCACATCATAGATAAGGTCGGTCGACACCGTCATGGCCCGACCGCTTTTGCGCTGTCCAGGCTGCTGCCGCTCCACAAGCCCCGACACGATCGCCACATCGCGGAATGCGCGCCGCAGGAAGGGCGTCGCCTTGATCCACGCCTCCAGCTCCTCGGCCACGATGTCGCCCGTCAGCAGGGCCGCCGGATCCGCCACCCGCTCCAGCCCCCACACGCCCAGCATATAATCGGTCGCGACAAAGCCCAGCGGCTGCAACCCGCGCCGTTCCATCCGCTGGGTCAGCAGCATGCCCAGCGACTGGTGCGCATTGCGGCCCTCGAACCCATAGAGGATCAGATACTCCCGGCCTTCGCGCGGGAAAGTCTCGGCCAGCAGCCGGTCGGCCGGCGGCAGGATGGATTGCGCCTGCTGCAACGCCAGCCACTCGCGCACATCGGCCGGCATCCGGCCCCAGCTCTCGGGGTCGGCAATCATCCGCCGCACCCGTTCGGCCAGATTGGTGCTCAGCGGCATCCGCCCGCCCATGTAGCTGGGGATGGAGGGTTCCTCCCGGCTCAGCCGCGCATAAAGGTCGGCCTCCGACGCCCCTGTCACCTCCAGCACCTGCCCTGCGAACAGGAACCGGTCGCCGATCCTGAGCTGGCTTCCAAACCATTCCTCGATCTGCCCCAGCGCCCGTCCGCCACCCACCCGGCTGTTCCCCAGCCGGACGCTCATCGTGGGCGCTTCCACGATCACCCCGGCATTCAGCCGATGCTGCAGCGCCAGCCGCGGGTGCCTGAGCCGCCACCGGCCGGGCGCCTCCTCCACCAGGCGGGCATAGCGCTCATAGGCCTTCAGCGCATAGCCGCCCGTCGCGATGAACTGCAGCACCCGGTTGAACGCCGCACGCGACAGCTGCGCATAGGGGCCCGCTGCACGCACCTCATCGAACAGCTGCGCCGCCTTGAATGGGCCCGCGATCGCCACTCCCATCACATGCTGCGCCAGCACGTCCAGCCCACCAGGCCGATGCTCCTCGGCATCCAGCTCACCCGCTTCCACCGCGTCCAGGCAGGCAAGCGATTCCAGATATTCGAACCGGTTTCCCGGCACAATCACCGCCCGGCTCGCCTCGTCCATCCGGTGGTTCGCCCGCCCCACTCGCTGCAGCAGCCGCGCCGCACCCTTGGGCGCCCCCATCTGCACCACCAGGTCGACGTCACCCCAGTCTATCCCCAGGTCCAGGCTGGAGGTCGCGACCACGGCCCGCAGCCGCCCGGACGCCAGCGCCGCCTCCACCTTCTGCCGCGCCTCGGGCGCAAGCGAGCCATGGTGGATGCCGATCGGCAGGCCCTGGTCATTCTCCGCCCACAGGTCGTTGAACACCAGCTCGGCGATCGCCCGGGTGTTCACGAACACGATCGCCTGCCGCGCGCCTTCCAGCAGCCGCACCACCTCGCGCGCGGCGTGGCGGCCATTGTGCCCGCTCCAGGGGATCCGCCCGTCGGGCACCAGAATGCGGATGTCGGGGGGCACCGCGTCTTGGCCCTTCACCACCAGCGCATCGCCGCCGGGTACCAGCCAGTTCGCCATCGCCTGCGGAGCGGCAACCGTCGCCGACAGCCC
>JBKDAC010000193.1:0-22674 GCA_046316515.1 Sandaracinobacter sp.
AATGGCTGGAGGCCACCCTTGCCGGCGCCACCTACAGCGAGCGGGCGGTCGCGCTCGATCGCAACCAGCCCGACGATAGCGGCAAGCGCAATGTCTTTGCCGACTATCTGGCCCGCCAGCTGAGCCAGCTGCGCATTGACGACGGGCTGTCGCGCGCCGCACAGGAACGCGATGTGCTCCTGCGGATCCAGCAGCAGACCGGCGTGCCGGCCGAGATCATCGTGGCCATCTGGGGCATGGAAACCGACTATGGCCGGGTGATGGGTGGGTTCGACCTGCCGTCCGCCATCGCGACACTCGCCTATGATGGACGGCGCGAGGCGCTTTTCACCCGCGAGCTGGATTCGCTGGTGCGCATGGTGGGCGAAAAGGGCGTCCGCCGCGACCAGCTGACCGGCAGCTGGGCGGGCGCTTTCGGCCAGTCCCAGTTCCTGCCCAGTTCCTACCTTGCGCATGCGGCCGATGGCGAAGGCGATGGGCAGGCTGACATCTGGGCCTCGCGGGCCGACACCTTTGCGTCCATCGGCACCTATCTGAAGGATCGCGGCTGGACTCCGGGCACAGGCTGGGGCTTCCGCGTCGGCGTGCCCCAGGGCTTTGATCGGGCCAGTGTTGCCAACCCGGTGAAGCCGACCAAATGCATCCGCCCGCTCGAGCGCCATTCGCGCTGGCTGCCGGCGTCGGAATGGCGGGCAAAGGGCTTCGTGCCCCTGAACGCGATGTGGCCCGCCGACACGGTCGAGATGACCCTGGTGGAGCCCGACGGCCCGGGCGAGGCTGCCTATCTGACGACGCGCAACTATCGTGCGATCCTGGAATATAATTGTTCCAATTTCTATGCGCTGTCGGTGGTGCTTTTGGGCAATGCGGTTGCGCCGGCCCTGCGCTGAACCGGCCCGGCTGCAGCAGGCCCTCGCGCTCAGCCTGGGGCTGGCGCTGGCGGCCTGCGCCTCGCAGCCGAAGCCGAAACCCATTCCCTCGGCGCCGGCCACGAAGCCGGCCGTTCCGGGCGTGAAGATCGGCAAACCCTACCAGGTGTTCGGTGTCACCTATTATCCGGAAGACGAACGGGGCTATGATCGCACGGGGATCGCCAGCTGGTACGGCCCGACCTTCCACGAAAAGGCGACCGCGAATGGCGAAATCTACAACCAGGACGATGTGACGGCCGCGCACAAGACCCTGCCGATGCCCAGCTGGGTGGAGGTGACCAACCTCGACAACGGTCGCCGACTGGTCGTGCGCATCAACGATCGCGGCCCCTTTGTCGACGGCCGCATCATCGACCTGTCGCGCCGTTCGGCCCAGCTGTTGGGAGTGGACCGGCCAGGCCTTGCGCGGGTGCGCGTGAAGCGCGTCTATCCCGACGGCGACTGGGCGCGCGAAACGCCTGCCACGCCGAGCCTCGTGTCGGCGCCGATGCCCCCGCCCATTGTGTCTCCGCCCGTCGCGGCAGCGCCGATCATTGCATCGGCTGCACTTCCCGCGCCTGCAACAGCTGTCCAATCCCCGCAACCTGTCGCCGATACGCGCTTTATCCAGGTCGCCGCCCTGTCGAGCGAGGCCAGCGCCAAGGCCCTCGCCTCGGTGCTGGGCGATTATGGGCCGGCCTTTGCCGCCCCCACCGGCACCGGGCTCTGGCGCGTCCGCATCGGCCCGCTGGCGGGCAGCGCTGCCGACAGCCTGCTGGACGATGTCCGCGCTGCCGGCTGGCCCGACGCAAGGGTGGTGCAATGAGTGCGCCCAGGGGCCACTTCATCGCCTTCGAAGGCGGTGAGGGCGCCGGCAAGAGCACCCAGATCGCCCGCCTGGCCGAGGCGTTGCGTGCGCGCGGCGAAACCGTGGTCGTGACGCGCGAACCCGGCGGCACCCCGGGCGCCGAGGAAATCCGCGCGCTGTTCGTGCAGGGCGGCCCCGGCCGCTGGACGGTCGAAACCGATGTGCTGCTGGTCTCGGCCGCACGGGCAGACCATGTGGCCCGCCTGATCCGCCCTGCCCTCGAGGCCGGCCAGACCGTGCTGTGCGACCGCTTCATCCACTCCACGCTGGCCTATCAGGGCCATGGCAAAGGTGTCGCGATGGACCGCCTGCTGGCCCTCCACGCCTTTGCAACGGGCGATCTTTGGCCCGATCTCGTCCTCTGGCTCGACCTGACGGTGGAATCGGGCCTCGCGCGCTCCACCAAGCGCGCTGCGGCGCAACGCGCCGACCTGCCGCAGGAACAGCGCTTCGAAGCGCTGGGGCTGGCCTATCATGAAAAGGTGCGCGGCGGTTTCGCGGCGCTTGCGGCCGCAGACCCGCGCATCGTGCGGATCGACGCCACGCAGGATATCGACGGCGTCGCAGCCGCTATTGCGGCTGTGGCGCTGCGCTGATCCGGGCCCTGGCGTCCAGCAGCTCTGCCGACAGCCCGCGATCGGTGCCGCAGACCCTGTCCCAGAAGCGGAAATAGAGCCCATAGTTCGACTGGTAGCGCTCGTGATGCACATGGTGGTGCGAGGCCGAGATGACCTGCGCGCCGAACCAGCCTTCCACCCAGCGCCTGGGGAAGATTTCCCAACCCATATGGTTGGTAACGCCAAAGAAGGTGGCGATTAGCAGCACCACCATCAGTGCGCCATAATGGATGGGGATCAGGAAGGTCAGCGCCGGGATCAGCCAGGCCGCCGAAATCGCCTCCCACGGATGGAAGGCCATTGCCGCCCAGGCAGTAGGCGGGCGGCTTTCATGGTGCACCGCATGTGCCGTACGGAACAGCGCGGGCCAATGGTGCATTGCGCGGTGCGTCCAGTAGAACCAGGTGTCGTGCGCGGCCAGGAACAGGAAGATGGAGATGGGTATCCACCAGATCGGCATGGCAGCGACATCGGTGTATATGCGCGTCATGCCTTGCGTGACCCACAGGTGCGCGACAATGCCTGACGGCAGGCCATAGATCACCGCCGACAGCAGCGACCAGCCGATTTCCCGCCGGATCTGCCGCGACAGCCGCGCCGCCTTCTTCGGGTCCGCCGGCGCATAGACATCGGGCCGCACCTTGCGCGACGTCCAGGCGAACAGGCCCGAGACGGCAAGATAGCGCGCCATCACGATCAGGCACATGGCCAGCGCAGACACAATCAGGGCGGTCATGCCAGCCTAGTAGCCCGCCCGCTGGGGCAGGGCTAGGGCGCGCAAGCGTCGCATCTCAGCCTTTCCGGTCGCCGTCGCGCGATGCAACAGTCCAATCAATGTCGCGCGTCGCGATTTCGCCGAACGACAGGCCCGTTTCCCGCGCCGCCCGGATGATCGGCCAGGCGGTCCATGTCATGGTCAGGAAGGGCAGGGGGTCTGCCGCGCTCCAGCTGACATCGTTCGTGGCAAACAGGTCGCGCGCCGCCCGCCCGCCGCCCTTGCGCCAGAAGCGCGACTGCACCTCGGTCAGCACGGCATAGAATTGCTGCCGTTCGCGCAACCGGCGCAGCGGGATCGGCGCCATGCTGACAGGGTCCAGCAGCGCGCGCGCCAGCGGCTCCGGCTCCACGAAATGGATGCCCGAGGTAACGCGCGGGTTGCACTCGATCGCAAGCGGCCGCTCGCCGTCCAAGATGAAGTCGAAGCTCAGGAAGCCTTCGTATCCGGTCGCCGCCAGGAACCCGGCGATCCAGGCGTCGATGGCCGGATTTTCCACCCGCGCGAACCGCACCGCCACCGTGCCCGACATCAGTGTGCCGCGATAGATGGCCGTCACCAGTGCCCGCCCCCTGCGCGCCAGTGTGAAGCTCGACAGGTGCGTGCCCCCGACAAAGCGCTGCACCAGGTCTGCGGGCGACGTGTCCGCCAGAGCGCCTGCGTCGCGGATGCGGATGTCGCGCCCCCCACAGCTCAGGATCGGCTTTACCACATGCCGCCCCGCCGCCGCGATCTCGGCGCCCTCGGCTGTGTCGGCCCGCGCGCTTTCGGGTATCGCCAGCCTGTGTCGCTGCGCCGTCTCCACAAAGCCCAGCTTGGAATGCAGCCCCACCAGCACTTCGCCCGGGGGCGCAGCCAGCCGGGTGCCCGCCGGCAGCCGCCCGTGCAGGAACCCCACATGCATGCTTTCCTCGGAAACGGGGCAGACCAGGTCCACCTTTTCCCGCGCGACGATCACCAGCAGGTCCTCGATATAGCCGGCATGGTCGTCGGCCGGAGCCCGCGTGACAAAGCGCGCGGCCACGCTGTTCGATGCCCCCGTCAGGTGCCGCGGCATCGGTTCGGCCACCAGAACCCGGCATCCCGCCGCATGAAAGCCGCGCGCCAGGTCCAGCGCCTTCGGCAGTCGCCCCAGAGTCAGCAGAACGGTCGTCATGCCGCCTTCACGCGCACCAAGATCTGTTCGGCCGGCCGTGTCGTCAGCCGCGCGGCGGGCTGCACCCTGTGCGCATCCAGCACCTCGAAATCCCAGCGGCGGAACAGCTCTGCCAGGATCAGCACCGCCTCGGTCGTCGCAAAGGCCGCCCCGGCACAAACGCGCGGGCCCGTGCCGAAGGGGATATAGGTGCCCGAGCGGATGGCAGCCTCGCGCGTGCTCGAAAACCGGTCCGGGTCGAACATGTCCGGCGCCTCCCAATGCCCCTCGTGCCGGTGCATCGTCCAGGGCGAGATCATCAGCATCGCGCCGCGCTTCATCTTCACGCTCCCCACCACCGTATCGCGGATGGCAACGCGCGGCAGGAAGGTGATCGGCGGATAGAGCCGCAGCGTCTCGCGGAAGACATTGCGCACGAAGGGCAGGCGCTTGGCCATCTCCATCGTGATCGGCCCGTCGCCGGCGACCGCCTGCACCTCGGCCCGCAACCGGTCGCGGAACTCCGCCCGCTGGGCCAGGATGAACACCGCCCAGATCAGGGCGGACGCGCTGGTCTCGTGCCCCGCCAGGAACAGCACGCCCAGCTGGTCGATCACCTCCTCTCGGGTGAAGGTCGCCCCCGTGTCGGGGTCGCGGGCGGCAAGGATGGCCGATGCCATGTCGTCGCCGTCCTCACCCTGCGCGCCGGGTCTGTTGTCCAGCAGGTCCCCCAGCAGCCGGCGGATGGCTGCGCAGGCTGCCAGCACCTCCTGCTTCTGCGGAACGGGCTTGAAGGGCGGATCTAAGATCAGCCGGCCCAGCTCCACCTGGGCGACCGACCGCTCGAACACATGAAAGTCGGCGAAGGCCTCTGCGCTCGCCCCGCCGTCCAGCGGGCTGCCGAACACCGCGCGGCAGATCACGTCGGCGGTCAGGTCCGACATGGCGGCATCCAGCGAAAAGGCCTCGCCACTTTGCGCCAGCCCCTCCAGCCGGGGCTGGAAGGCATCGACCGCGCCGGTCATGAAGCGATAGCCCGCCGCCACCCGCACGGCCGAGAAGCTGGGGTCGATCATCCGCCGCTGCTGGCGCCAGCGTGCACCTGAGGATGTGAAGATGCTGTCCCCGATCAGCGGCTCCAGCGCGCCCGTCATCAGGTCTGACTTCGGATAGACATCCTCCGAATCGACCAGCACCGCACGCGCGGCTTCTGGGTCGTTGATGATCCAGGTCGTCCGCCGGGACCAGCCGAGCTGCCCGATCCGCATGCGATAGGCGCTCGCCGGCAGCAGCGTCAGCAGGTTTCCGTCGCCGCGCCAGGCCGTGCGGATCAACCCGGCCAGCGGAGACAGCGAACGGGGGCGGGGCGGGATATAGGGGGCAGACGCCATGCGACTTCATGCGCGGGTGAACGCCCGGAAGGCAATTGCATTCTGTCGGTGCCCGGCGCAGGGTTGGTGGCCGAGGGGAAGATGACGACCTATCAGTGGTTCCAGATGCTTGTGGTGCTGCATGTGGCAACCGGTGCCATCGGCCTCGTCACTTTCTGGGTGCCCGTGCTGGGTCGCAAGGGTGGGCTGGCCCACAAGCGCTATGGCCGCATCTTCAACCGGCTGATGCTGGCAACGGCGGCAACCGCGATCCTGATGGCGCTGCTGAACCTGCATGATCCGGCCGGCACCCATCCGCACATCGCGGACGCAGACTTCACCCGCAACATTTTCGGCTGGATGATGCTCTATCTGGGCGTCCTTACCGTGAACCTCACCCTCTATGGCTGGAATGCGCTGCTGAACCGCCGCGATCATGCCGCCAACCGCAGCGCGCTGAACCTCGCGCTGCAGCTGATTCTCCTCATCCTGTCGGCCAACACCGCGATCCGCGGCTTTCTCGTCGGTCAGCCGCTGATGATCGGCATCTCCACCATCGGCTTCGCGACCGTCGGCACCAACCTCTGGTTCATGCTGACCCCCAGGCCGCGCCCCGTCTATGCCCTGCGTGAACATGTGAAGGGGCTGATCGGCACCGGCATCTCGGTCTATACCGCCTTCCTCGCCTTCGGGGCGGTGCGCTTCGTGCCCGAACTCGCGCTCCACCCCGGCCTTTGGGGCATCCCGCTGGTCGCCGGCCTTGCCATCATCATCTGGCACTGGGCCCAGCTGAACCGGGCATATGGCCCGAAGCCCCCTTCCGAAGAGCGTATGCCCGCCGAGAAGCGTGGGCCTGCCGGAAAGTCCGTCGCCTGAAGACGCCCCACGTCATTGTCGTGGGCGCAGGTGCGGGCGGGCTGTCCGCTGCGGTCGACCTCGCGCGGCAGGGCGCTCGCGTTACCGTGGTCGAGGCGGCCGCCACCGTCGGCGGCAAGATGCGCAGGGTGGCCGCAGGCGGCACCGCCATGGATGCGGGCCCCACCGTCTTCACCATGCGCTGGGTGTTCGAAAGCCTGTTCGCCGATGCGGGTGCCTCGCTTGACAGTGCGCTCAGGCTGCACAAGGCCGATGTGCTCGCCCGCCACGCTTGGCCGGGTGGTGGCGTACTCGACCTGTTCGCCGACACCGAACGGTCCGAGGCCGCCATCCGCGCCTTCGCCGGCCCCGAGGATGCGGCGGGTTTCCGCACCTTCTGCGCCCGCGCGGCCGACATGCACGCAACGCTCGCCAAGCCCTTCATGGCAAGCCAGCGCCCCGGCATGGCCGAGCTCAGCTTCCGCGTCGGCAATCTCGCTGCCCTCTGGCGCACCTCGCCCTTCGAAACGCTGTGGGGCAGCCTCGGCCGCTACTTCAGGGACCCGCGCCTGCGCCAGCTCTATGCGCGCTATTCCACCTATGTCGGCTCCTCGCCCTTCAAGGCGCCGGCCACGCTGATGCTGATCGCCCATGTCGAGGGGCAGGGCGTCTGGCTGGTGGAGGGTGGGATGCACGCGCTCGCCCGCGCCGTCGCGTCGCTGGCCGAAGCCCAGGGCGCCACCATCCGCACCTCCGCCCCGGTGCGGCGCATCCTGGTCGAAAATGGCCGTGCCGCAGGCGTTGAGCTGGCGTCGGGTGAACAGCTTGCCGCCGACGCCATCGTCTTCAACGGCGACATGAGCGCGCTCGGCACCGGCCTGCTGGGCGAGGGGGCCCGCCCGGCAACCCGCCCGGCAACGCCGACCCAGCGCTCACTGTCGGCACTCGTCTGGACCACGACCGAGCCGACGTCCGGCTTCGCGCTCGATCACCATAATGTCTTCTTCGGCGAGGATTACGCCAGCGAGTTCGACTCCGTCTTCAGCCGTCGCACCGTCTCGGCCCGCCCCACCGTCTATATCTGTGCCCAGGATCGTGGCCACGGACGTGTCGCGCCCGGCACAGCCGAACGGATGCTGGTGCTGGTAAATGCCCCGGCCGACGGCGACACCCGCGCTTTCCGGGACTTTGCGCAGGTAGAAGTTGCGCCGCGTGTGCGGACCCTGCTGAAGGACTGCGGCCTCGACCTCGCGCTTGGCGCGGAAACCAGCGTCCTCACCGGCCCGGACGGCTTCGAAGCATTGTTCCCCGGCACAGGCGGAGCGCTCTACGGCAAGGCCAACCACGGCATGATGGGCAGCTTCAGCCGCCCGGGCGCCCGGTCGCAACTGCCGGGCCTCTATTTGGCGGGCGGCTCCGTCCACCCGGGCGCAGGTGTCCCGATGGCGACGCTGTCGGGCCGGCTGGCGGCCGAGGCGCTCACCCTCGACCTGCCACGCGGACGCGTCTAAGGCCTCTCCGGTGAAAGCTCCCGCCCGACACTTTGATATCGTCATGGTCGGCGGCGGCCTGTCCGCCGGGCTCATTGCCCTCGCGCTGGCGCGGTATCGGCCGGACGTGTCTGTCGCGATCGTCGAGCAGGGCGCTGCCTTCGGCGGAAACCACACCTGGTCCAGCTTCGCAAGCGACCTCAGCCCGGAAGGCGCCGAGCTTGTGGCGCCCATCATCGCGCACCGCTGGCCCAGCTACGAGATCCGCTTTCCCAGCTTCTCGCGCGAACTCCACTCAGGCTACCAGTCGGCCTTCTCCCACAAGCTCCACGACGCGCTTGTCGCAGCCCTTCCGTCGGACGCCCTGTTCCTGGGCACGCCGGTCGCAGCCGTCACCCCGCCCGGCGTCACGCTCGCCAACCAGCAGACGATCTCGGCAGGCGCCGTTCTCGACGCGCGGGGCCAGCGTGCTTCGCAGCATCTGGAACTTGGCTTCCAGAAGTTCGTCGGGCTGGAGGTCGAGCTGGAGGAGCCGCACGGGCTGCAAGGCCCGATCATCATGGACGCCAATGTCGACCAGATGGATGGCTACCGGTTCGTCTATACCCTGCCGTTCACGGCAACGACCGCGATGATCGAGGATACCTACTTCGCAGACGGCCTTCAGCTCGACAGGGCAGCCGTCGCCGAACGGGTGCACGCCTATGCCGCTTCGCAGGGCTGGCGCATCCGCCGGATCCTGCGCGAAGAGGACGGCGTGCTGCCGATGACGATTGCCGGCGACATCCGGGCCCATCTGGCGACGATTCCCGACGGCGTGGTCCCCGTCGGGATGGCGGCCGCCCTGTTCCACCCGGCCACCGGCTACAGCTTTCCCGATGCGGTGCGATTGGCGCTGCATGTGGCAAAACTGCCCAAGCTGGATGGCGCGGCAATAGACCGCGCAGTGCGCGACTATGCGATAGATGTCTGGAATACGCGCGGTTTCTACAGGCTTCTCAACAAGATGCTGTTCCGCGCAGCCTATCCCCACGAACGCCGCGGCATCCTGGAGCGCTTCTATGGCATGTCCGATCCGCTTGTGAAGCGCTTCTATGCTGGCCATAGCACGCTCCCTGACAAAATCCGGGTCCTCACGGGGAAGCCTCCCATACCGATCCCCCGCGCGATCCGCGGCATATTGAAGGGTTAAGAGTTCGATGCAGCGAACAGCAGCGGTTATCGGCAGCGGCTTCGGCGGGCTCGCACTTGCGATCCGGCTTCAATCCGCAGGCATCCAGACCACGCTGATCGAGGCGCGGGACAAGCCGGGCGGGCGCGCCTATGTGTACGAGGTCGACGGCTTCAAGTTCGATGCCGGCCCGACCGTCGTAACCGATCCTTCCTGCCTCGAAGAACTGTTCCAGCTGTCGGGCCGGAACATCGCCGACTATGTCGAGCTGATGCCCGTGTCGCCCTTCTACCGGTTGGTCTGGGAAGACGGGACCGTTTTCGACTATTCGAACGACGACGAGAAGTTGCTGGCCCAGATCGCGGCGAAGAACCCGGACGATGTGGAGGGCTATCGCCGCTTCATGGAGTTTTCCGACGGCGTGTTCCGCGAAGGCTATCTGAAGCTGGGCTCCGAAGCCTTCCTCGACTTCCGCTCCATGCTCGAGGCCGCCCCCAGCCTGATCAAGTACCAGGCCTTCCGCTCGGTCTATGCAATGGTCTCCAGCTACATCAAGGACCCGCAGCTGCGCGAGGCGTTCAGCTTCCACACGCTGCTGGTGGGCGGCAATCCGTTCAAGACTTCGTCAGTCTATGCGCTGATCCACGCGCTCGAGAAGAAGTGGGGCGTCTGGTTCCCGCGCGGCGGCACCCATGCCCTCATCCGCGGCCTGGTGAAGCTGTTCGAGGATCTGGGCGGCCAGTTCATCCTGGGCCAGAAGGTGACGCGCATCGAAGCCGGGGCCGGCCATGTGATGGGTGTGCAACTGGCCGACGGCACCGAGATCAAGGTCGACACCGTCGCCTCCAACGGCGATGTGGTGCACACCTACAAGGAACTGCTGGGCCATCACCCGCGCGGGGTGAAGATGTCGAAGGCGATGCAGCGCAAGAGCTTCTCGCCCTCGCTGTTCGTGATCTATTTCGGCCTGAAGAAGCCGCACCCGGAAATCGCCCACCACACGATCGTCTTCGGCCCCCGTTACAAGGAGCTGCTGGACGACATCTATTCGGGCGGTGGGCTCGCTGACGACTTCTCGCTCTATCTGCACCACCCGACCGCGACCGATCCGGCGATGGCGCCAGAGGGCTGCTCGGGTTTCTATGTGCTCTCGCCCGTGCCGCATCTGGGCAAGGCCCCGCTGGATTGGGACAAGGTCGCGCCGAAATATGCCGACAACATCTTGAATTACCTGGAAAAGCGACTGATTCCGGGCCTGCGCGAAGACCTGGTGCACATGTCGATGTTCACGCCGGAGAATTTCCGCACCGAGCTGAACGCGCACCTGGGCAGCGCTTTCAGCCTGGAGCCGGTGCTGTGGCAGTCGGCCTATTTCCGCACCCACAACCGCGACGATGTGCTGAAGAACCTCTATTTCGTGGGCGCCGGCACGCACCCCGGCGCCGGCATCCCGGGCGTCGTCGGCTCGGCCAAGGCCACCGCCAAGTTGATGCTGGCGGACCTCGGCGCCAGCGACCCGGCCGCCTGGCCCTCCAACGGGGGACCCCGGCTCGAGGCCGCGCACTAGGCCCTTCGGCTGCGGCCGGACAACGGCCGCCCGCCGCAAGCGGCCGTGCAGGCCTTCCCTGGCTTGGCGGACGGGGCATGGCTGGGTTAGGAGCAGATTGTGGGCGACATTCTGCTGCAAAGTGCCGAGGAGGCAATCCGCCAGGGCTCCAAGAGCTTTGCCCTGGCGAGCCGGCTGTTCGACGGCACGACGCGCGCGCGGGCTACACTGCTTTATGCCTGGTGCCGGCATTGTGACGATGTGATCGATGGCCAGTATCTGGGCGAGGGCACGCACGACTGGGGCGGGACGCCCGAGGCGCGGTTGCACAAGCTGCGGACGCTGACGGACATGGCGCTGGCCGGCCAGCCGACGGGCGAGCTGGCGTTCGATGCGCTGGCCCGGGTGGCCGCCGAGACGGGCTTGCCGGCCCGCTATGCGCATGACCTTCTCGAAGGCTTTCGCATGGACGTGGAGTGGCAGGCCGTGCGCACAGGGGATGACCTTCTGCGCTATTGCTATCATGTGGCTGGCTGTGTTGGCGTGATGATGGCGATCGTGATGGGGGTGTCGCTGGACGATCATGCGACGCTCGCCCGGGCATCCGACCTTGGGCTGTCGTTCCAGCTGAACAACATTGCGCGTGACGTGGCGGAGGATGCGCAGCGCGGCCGCTGCTATTTGCCGGCGGACTGGCTGGCCGAGCAGGGGCTGGCGGCAGACAGCTTTGCCGACCCGGCCCGTCGGGACGCGCTGCACCGGGTGGTGTCGCGCCTGGTGGACCTGGCCGAGCGCTATGAGGCCTCGGCCGCGCATGGCGTGCCGGCGCTGCGGAATCGCCAGGCCTGGGCGGTGCTGTCGGCGGCGCAGATCTATGGCGACATCGGCCGCAAGGTGCGCGGGGCAGGCCCGCAGGCGCTCGAGGCGCGCGCCTACACCCGCCGGCGGGACAAGTTGACCGCGGTGGCGCTGGCCGCGCCCGAAGCGATCTGGAAGCGCAATATCCGGGTCAGCAGCTCAGCCGACCGAAGCGAGCTCTGGACCCCGGATTTCGCCTGATGCTGACGGTAGAGCCCGACGACCTCAGCCGGGCCGACACGCGGGCACTGGTGCGCCTGCATCTCGCGGACATCGCGGGCGACACAGCGGCCGACTATCGTTTCGCACTGGGTATCGATGCGTTGCAGGCGTCCCACATCCGCTTGTTCGCGGCGCGTGAAAACGGCGTGACGATCGGTATCGGGGCCGTTGCCGACCTGTTCGACGGCACCGGCGAGCTCAAGTCGATGCGCACCCACCCCGATCATCTGCGTCGCGGCGTGGCAGCGCTGTTGCTGACCTGTCTGGTCGCGGAGGCGCGTGCGATGGGCTGGTGCCGGCTCAGCCTCGAGACGGGAACATCGGCGCCTTTCGCGCCCGCAGTTGCGCTGTACCGTGCCCATGGTTTTGTCGACGGGCCGGCTTTTGCGGACTATCCGGCCGACAGCCCACACAATCAATATCTGCACCTGGACCTCTAGGCGTCAGGCGGGACCTGCCATGTTCCGCCCCACCGGGTTTTCGCGCACCACGGCAATCCCGGCACGCCGGTTTTCCTCAAGTTGCCGCTTCAGTTCGTCAATCGGGGGCGCCCAGATGAAGCCGAAGCTGACGGTGCCCGCCTTCGATTCCACCACATGGTGCAGCCGGTGCGCCTGGATGATCCGCTTCATATAGGCCGAGCGCGGGATATAGCCCGTCTCCAGCCGGCGATGGACGATGATGTCGTGAAAGCCGAAATAAATGGCGCCATAGCCGGTGATCCCGGCCCCGATCCAGGTGAACAGCGACCCGCCGCCGCCCTCCACGCCATAAAAGATGAAGCTGATGGCAACCGCCGCGCCCATTACGCCATACCAGTCGTTCGCCTCGAAGAATCCGTGGCGGGCGCTGTGGTGGGACTTGTGCAGCCCCCAGCCGAAGCCGTGCATCACATGCTTGTGCCCATAGATGGCCACCACCTCCATCAAGAGGACGAGGGCCACGAAGACGAGGATGCCGAGATACCAGGGAATGTCGATGGGCATGTGCGCGCTTTAGGACAGATGCGCGGTCACGGGTAGATGCGAGTTGCCGCAGCTGCGCCGGATGCCCTCAGCCCTTCAGCTGGACCGGCTTCGCCGCCTTCACGGCCTTCACCGGCTCCCAGCGCAGGTCCGCGTCGCCCTTGGCCACCACCACCAGGTAGGCGCCCTGGCCCAGCGGCTCGATCACGCCGTTGCGCGTGTCGGTGATGCGGGCATTCAGGATGAAGGCGCCCAGCCGCTTGTCGGTCAAAGCGCCGTGGATCTTGCCCAACAGCTTGTCGAAATCGCGGGCGAAGTTGGTCGCCAGCTCGTCGGCGATCGCCTGCCGCACCTCGGGCGCCTGCGCCACCGCGAGCAGCAGCCTGCCCTGCGCGCCCTCGATGGTTCCGCTGACGGTCAGGTCCCGCACGATCAGCTTCTGCGTATCGGGCGCGTTGGACACTTCACCCGTCAGCCACACCTTGCCATTTGTATTCAGCAAACCGCGCGGACCCCGCACCTCCATGGGCAGCCCAACGGCAACCCGCCCGCCCTTCGTGGCATACAGCGTCGGCCGGCCGAATTCCGGCGCCACCCGGCCGACGCCGGCAATGGGGATCCCCTTCTTCGCCAGCTTCAGCAGCGCCTTTTCCAGCTGGCCTTCCAGCACGGCCCAGTCGGCCACCACGGGGATCACCAGCCGAAAGCCCGGGCTTTCCTGCAGCCGCCCCAGCGATGGCAGCGGCGTCGGATCGGGATCGGGCGGGCGGTTGCCCACAAAGGTTTCCGATCCCGCCGCGAACTGCAGCAGCAGCCGCAGGGTGCGCTTCTCGATCACATAGCCGCCATAGCCGAAGCCGCGCGGCGTCACCCGCATCCAGACTTCCGGGTTGCTTGCGTTCAGCTGGACGACGGTGTGGGCCTTCTGCCACCCGGCTTCGACGTGCCGGCGCGGATGCGCCTCGGCGATCAGCGCCGGAACTTCCGCCTCCAGCTTCCCGATCAGCTTCGCAAGCTCACGGTCGGCAACGTCGGTGAAGGTGATGCGCTGCCGCGCAAGCCGCACGCCCGGCTCCTCCTCCCAGCGATAGCGGATGTCGACCTTCGGAATGGGTGTCCAGTCGGGTGCCAGCGCCAGCCTGATGTCGGCCGTCACCAGCGCGCGGCCCGTCGCCTCGTTGGTGCCGATGAACCCCAATATGTCGCGCGCCTCTATTTCGCCCGCGATCGGCATCGTCAGCTTCAGACTGTCGCCCATCCCCGACAACCGGATCTGCCCGCGCGTCACATCGCCCACCAGCCGGCAGGAAAGCTTTATCTTTGCCTTCGGCAGGCAGCGCTCGCGCCGCTCGTCGACGGTCAGCACCTTGGTCGGCAGCCGGGCGTTCAGCCGCCGTTCCAGCAGGTCGAGATCGGCCTCCACCGGCAGGGCAATCCGGGATGTCTGCGGCGGCAGCAGGTTCACCGGCTCTGCCCTGGGCGGGGCCGTGTTGCTAAGCCCGCGGTTGCAGGCCGCCAGCAGCAGCAGGAACAGGAAGGGAAGGGCGCGCACAGCGGCAGCATAACACCGGCCGCGCGCCCGCCCAAGGGGGCAGGATCACCCGGAATAGCAGCCTGCGTCAGCCGCGAACTGGCGGAACGAAGGAAGAACGCTTACCTTGCGGCCATGTCCATCGCGATTCGCACCAGCCTTGCCGACATCCCGCTCGCACCCGGCTTCACGCCGAACCGCCCCAACCGTCCGGAAAAGAGCGAGGGCGGCAGGCCCTTTGTGCTGAAGAGCGACTATCAGCCCGCCGGCGACCAGCCGACGGCCATTGCCGAACTGGTGGCGCAGACCGCCGCCGGAGAGCGTGACCAGGTGCTGCTGGGCGTCACCGGCAGCGGCAAGACCTTTACCATGGCCAAGGTGGTCGAACAGCTGCAGCGCCCGGCCCTGGTGCTGGCCCCCAACAAGATTCTGGCCGCCCAATTGTACGGGGAATTCAAGAGCTTCTTCCCCGAAAATGCGGTCGAGTATTTCGTTTCCTATTACGACTATTACCAGCCCGAAGCCTATGTGCCGCGTACCGACACCTATATCGAGAAGGAGTCGAGCGTAAACGAAGCCATCGACCGGATGCGCCACTCGGCAACGCGTAGCCTGCTGGAACGCGACGATGTGCTGATCGTGGCCTCGGTATCCTGCCTCTATGGCATCGGCTCGGTCGAGACCTATTCGGCGATGACCTTCAGCCTGAAGAAGGGCATGCAAATCGACCCGCGCGAGGTCGTCCGCAAGCTCGTCGCCCTGCAGTACAAGCGCAACGAGATGAGCTTCACGCGCGGCTCCTTCCGTATGAAGGGCGACACGCTGGAAATTTTCCCGTCCCACTATGAGGACATGGCCTGGCGCATCGGCTTTTTCGGCGAGGAGATTGAGGCGATCACCGAGTTCGACCCGCTGACGGGCAACCGCATCGCGAACCTCGAAAGCGTGAAGGTCTATGCCAACAGCCACTATGTGACGCCCGGACCCACGCTGAAGCAGGCGACGGAGGCCATCAGGTTCGAGCTGACCGAACGGTTGAAGGAGCTGGAAGCCGAGGGCAAGCTGCTGGAATATCAGCGACTGGAACAGCGCACCAACTTCGACCTGGAGATGATCGCGGCGACCGGCAGCTGTGCGGGGATCGAGAATTACAGCCGCTTCCTGACCGGGCGGCTGCCCGGCGAGCCGCCGCCGACGCTGTTCGAATATCTGCCCGAAAACGCCCTGCTGTTTGTCGACGAGAGCCATGTGACCGTGCCGCAGATCGGGGGCATGAGCCGGGGCGACCGGGTGCGCAAGGTGACGCTCGCCGAATATGGCTTCCGCCTGCCGAGCTGCGTCGACAACCGGCCGCTGAAGTTCGAGGAGTGGGACCTGATGCGCCCGCAGACCGTGAGCGTGAGCGCAACGCCCGGCAACTGGGAGATGGCACAGACCGGCGGCGTGTTCGTGGAGCAGGTGATCCGCCCCACCGGCCTCATCGACCCGCCGGTGGAAATCCGCCCGGTGGAGGACCAGGTCGATGATCTGATCGCCGAGGCGAAGGCAACCGCTGCCAACGGCTTCCGCACCCTCGTCACCACGCTCACCAAGAAGATGGCGGAGGACCTCACCGAATTCCTCCACGAAGCGGGTCTGCGCGTGCGCTACATGCACTCCGACGTGGAAACGCTCGAACGCATCGAGCTGATCCGCGACCTGCGGATGGGCGTCTATGACGTGCTCGTCGGCATCAATCTGCTGCGCGAGGGGCTGGACATCCCCGAGTGCGGGCTGGTCGCGATCCTGGACGCCGACAAGGAGGGCTTCCTGCGCTCGGAAACCTCGCTGATCCAGACCATCGGCCGCGCCGCCCGCAATGTGGAGGGCCGGGTCATCCTCTATGCCGACCACCGCACCGGCAGCATGGACCGGGCGCTCGCCGAAACCGAACGGCGCCGCACCAAGCAAGTCGCCTACAACGAAGCCAATGGCATCACCCCAACCACAATCAAGCGGGCGATTGCCGATGTCGTCGCGCATGTGGCCGCAAAGGACCATCTGACGGTCGAGATCGACGACGAGACCACCCACCTCGTCGGCCACAACCTCAAGGCATACATCGCCGATCTCGAGAAGAAGATGCAGAAGGCCGCCTCCGACCTCGAGTTCGAGGAAGCCGCCCGCATCCGCGACGAGATCCGCCGGCTGGAGGCTGGCGAACTGGGCATCGCCACCGAACGCACAGCCCCGGTGAAGGGGAGGGCCGATGCCGGCCGGCCGGGGACGCGGACGAACCGCTGGGGGAAGACGAAGGGGATGCCCAAGGGGCGGCGGTAGCTCAGCCTGCGTCCGGTGTGTCGAGCACGAGGACCACGCGCCGGTCGCCGGTGCCCTCTATCGGGGGGGAGCGGTGGAGGAGGACCGGTGGGGCGCCGGGGAAGTGCTTGCCCTTGAACAGCGCGACATCGCCCGCGCCGATGCGGTGGATGGGCGCGTCGTCGGCAGGCGTTCGGCGGATGTCGGTGCCGGGGCCTGCATAGGTGACGACGAGGCGGAGGTCGGTGTAGTCGGCGTGGAACTTCCTGCAGGCGTCGCCTGCCACCGCCTCCAGCCGCAGGCGGACGGTGGGCTTGCCCGTGAGCGCTGCGAAGTGCCGCACCAGATCGTCGATGTCGGCGGCCAGCGCAGGCGGGAGATAGCGGAGTGCGGCCTGCAGTTCGTCGGGCGTGCCCGCCAGCCGGCTGCATTCGTCGACGGCTGCCAGTGCGACCGCCGGATCGAGCGGTGCCGGACGGGCGAGCACCAGCACGGGCACGGAGGCCGCAAGCACGGTCTGCCAGTCGGTCTCGGGCGGGGCGATCAGGAGGGAGGGTTCGGTTCGGTCCAGCATCGTAACGTGATAGTATCACATCATGTGGACGTGCAAGCGGCGCGTCATTCGTCCGCAGGGGGCCTTCCTCCGGGCGCCCAGGGCATACGGCAGCCGGGCACTTCGCAGGGGATATGCGCCCGTTTGCCCTTGCCCTTCAGCGCCCATTCCATCCCGGCCCTGATGGCGTCGGGATAGACGCTGCCATGGTTCTCGCCGGGGAAGACGCGGGATTGCACCTTCAGCGACGGATAGCCGCGAGATTTCAACATGGCGGTCAGTTCGTCCATGTCCTCCACCATCGCCATGCGGCTGTTCCCGAACGGCAAAATGTCGGGGTCGGGCACCGTCTCCTCGCCGCCGATCATGAAATAGGCCTGCGCCGGCAGGTCCTTGTGCCGCGTCGCATAGCCCCGCTCGCGTGCGATCATAAGCCGCCGACCGTACCACAGCGACGGGCTCATCAGGATATACTTCTCGAACATGGTCGGCTCGGTCAGCATCACATGCGTGCCGAACAGCCCGCCATAGCTGTGCCCGGCATAAATGCGCCGCGTCGGGTCGATCCGATAGCGGTTCTCGAGGAACGGAAACAGCTCGTCCCTTAGGTGCAGCCGATACCCCTCCGCCTCGCCATAGGCGACCGGCCGGCCCGGCATGTCGGAAACCGCGTCGATGTCGCCATGGGGCGTGGGCGTGTAATCCCGCCGCCGACTGTACTCGCCCGTGTCACCCACGGCATAGCCCAGCCCAACGATGATCGCGTCCTCCAGTCCCTGCTCGGATGCGCGCAGCCGGCGATGCAGCCCCAGGATCAGCGGCAGGCTCTGCGGCATGTCGGTGGTGAACAGCACCGGATACTTGCGGTCGGGCGCGTAGGCGTAGCTCGGCGGCAGCCAGACTGCGATGTCATAGGCGCGGCCCAATGCCTTCGCCTCGATGCGGTGCACCTCGGTCGAGGGGAGCTCATAGCGCTTGGGCGGGGCGGGTGCCTGCGCTGCTGCGGGTGCTGTGGCCAGCAGGGCAAGCAGGACGGACAGGGCTTTCATCACAGGCTGTTCTTGTAGATCTTTCCGTCCTTCATGATCACGCGGAAATTGCGCTCGGGATCGGCGACGAGGGTGATGTCGGCCCGCGGATCGCCGTCCACCAACAGCAGGTCGGCAAGTGCCCCCTGTTCGACCACGCCCAACTTGCCCGCATAGGGGCTGCGCAGGCCGGACAGGGCGAGGAGCTCGCCGTTGGTGGACGTTGCCATGCGCAGCGTTTCGGCCGGGCTGAACCAGCGGGTCATGGCCGCCAGCAGCACGCCCTGGCGTCGGGCCTGCTCGGCGGAGAAGAGGATGTCGGTTCCCCAGGCCGTTTTGATGCGGTATTTCTTCACATAGCCGAACAGGACGGCGGTACCGTCGGCGACTGCCCTCTTCTTGTTGTACTGGTCAGAGCCTGGCGGGAAAGGGATCGGCTCCTCCGCCAGAAAGGGCTGGGTGGAGAGCCAGACGCCCCTGTCGGCCATGTACTTCGCGGTTGCGTCATCGATCAAATGGGCGTGTTCGATCACCTTCACGCCGGAGTCGACGGACCGGCGGATCGCGACGGGCGTATAGGCGTGGACCGCGACATAGGTGCCCCAGTTGGTGGCGGCGTCAACGGCGGCCTTCAGTTCCTCGTCCGTGAAGGTGGAGACGTCGATCGGGCTATGCGGCGACGACACCCCGCCGCCGGCCGTCAGCTTGATCTGGCTGGCGCCCTTCATCAGCTGTTCCCGGGCGCGCTGGCGGACGACGTCGGGCGAGTCGGCGATGGCCGATCCGCCGATTTGTTCCATGCGGGAGAGTGGCATCGAGGCATCGCGCGGCAGATCCGAGGTCATGCGAAAATCGCCATGGCCGCTGGTAATGGTGATGATCGCGCCCGAGGGCCAGATACGCGGACCTGCGACAAGGCCGGTGTCGATCGCCTGCTTGAGCCCGAAGCTGGGCCCGCCCATGTCCCGTACGGTGGTGAAGCCGCGCATCAAGGTTGCTGTCGCCTCGACGCCCGCGATCAGATTGGTGAAACCCAGATCGCCGAAGATCGCCTGCTCGGCCGTCGGGCGCACCAGCGTGGTGTGCCAATGGGCGTCGATCAGGCCCGGCATCAGCGTGCGGCCCGCACCGTCGATGGTGGTGGCGCCCGGGCCCGCGACCGCGCCCGGCCCGATGGCCGCGATGATGTTGCCCCGCACCAGAACATTGGTCGGCGCAGACAGGCTGCTGCCCTTGCCGTCGAACACCCGGACATTGGTGAACAGCGTCTCGGCCGTTTCGGTCTGGGCTGCGGTCGGCCCGGCCAGCATCAGGGCAGCCACAATTGCCGTAATCGTCTTCCGCATCATTCTCTCTCCGAATCCGCCCCCAACCGGGTCAGCCTACTGGAAACGATTGTCCTTGGGAAACCCTTGCGGCGGCAACCGGCCGGCCGCCGCGCGCGACAGCAGCCAGGGCGTCAGGTCCGCCTCGGTCCGCGTGCGGTTGCTGTCGCCCTGCAGTTTCCAGCTCAGGCCATCCGCCAGCTTCAGCGTGGTGGCATCCGCCAGCCCGCCATCCTTGTATTTCTGCAGCGCCACCCCCTGGCCGCGGCCCATCACCGGCAGCGCCTCCAGCGGGAAGATCAGCAGCTTCCTGTTCTCGCCGATCACGGCCACATGGTCGTGGCCTTCCGGGATCGGCCGGATGATGCTGACCCTGGCCTTGTCCTTCAAATTCATCACTTGCCGACCCTTGCGCGTCTCGGCGATCAGCTCGTCCGCCTCGGCCAAGAAGCCCCGTCCATCCGAGGCCGCGAGCAGCAGTCTTGCGCCGGACTTGTGAGGGACGGCGGCCACTACCTCCTCGCCGCCCGGGAAATCCACCATCAACGTGATCGGCTCGCCAAAGCCGCGCCCGCCGGGCAGATCGTTCGCCAGCAGCGTGAAAAACCGCCCGCCCGAGGCCGTGATCAGGATCCGGTCGGTCGTCTCCGCGTGGAAGGCGCGGGCCAGGCCATCACCTTCCTTGAACTTCAGCCCGTCCAGCGCCGACAGGTCGGCATGGCCCTTCTGCGCGCGGATCCAGTTGCGCTGCGACAGGATCACGGTCACGGGTTCGCGCTCGATCATCGCCTCGCGGCTGATGGCAACGGCAATCGGGGCCTCTTCGAAGGTAGAACGGCGCCGGCCGAGTGCGGTCTCGGCGCCATAATCCTTCATCAGCGCGGCGAGCTGCTTCTTCAGCGCCGTCTTCTGGCGGGCAGCGGACCCAACCAGCGCTTCCAGTTCCGCCTGCTCCGCGCTCAGCTTCTCCTGCTCGCGGCGAAGCTCCATCTCCTCCAGCTTGCGCAAAGAGCGCAGGCGCATGTTGAGGATGGCTTCGGCCTGGCGGTCATTGAGGTCGAAGGCCGCCATCAGCACCGGCTTCGGCTCGTCCTCGGTGCGGATGATCCGGATCACCTCGTCCAGGTTCAGATAGGCGATGATATAGCCCGCCAGCAGTTCCAGCCGGTCGGCGATCTCGGCCAGCCGGTGCCGGCTCGCCTTCACCAGCACATCCTGCCGATGGTCAAGCCAGGCCTGCAGAAGCGCCCGAAGGCCCAGCACGCGCGGCGTCCGGTCAGGCATCAGCACGTTCAAATTGATCGACACCCGGGTCTCCAGGTCGGTCAGCTTGAACAGGCTCTCCATCAGCTGCGCGGGATCGACATTGCGCGAGCGGGGCTCCAGAACCAGCCGGATCTCAGCGTCGCTCTCGTCGCGCACATCCTCCAGGATCGGCAGCTTCTTGTCGGCGATGATCTGGGCGATCTGCTCGATCAGGCGCGACTTTTGCACCCCCCAGGGAATCTCCGTGATGATGACCGACCAGGTGCCCCGCCCCAGCTCTTCCTGGTGCCAGCGCGCCCGTAGCCGCACCGCACCGCGGCCCGTCGCATAGGCCTCAATCAGGCTCTCGCGCGGCTCGACGATCAGCCCGCCGGTCGGGAAATCGGGCCCAGGCATCAGCGCCATCAGGTCGGCAAGGTTGGTCGCCGGATCGTCCAGCAGCAGGGCGGCCGCACCGGCGATCTCGGCGACATTGTGTGGCGGTATTCTGGTCGCCTTGCCGACCGCGATTCCGGTGGCGCCGTTCGCCAGCAGGTGCGGAAAGGCCGCCGGGAAGACCTCCGGCTCTTCTTCCTCGCCATTGTATGTGGGGCGAAATGGAACGGTTTCGTCGTCCACGCCCTCCATCAGCAGGATGGCAGCGCGGGTCAGCCGGGCCTCGGTATAGCGCATGGCGGCGGCGTTATCGCCGTCGATGTTGCCGAAATTGCCCTGGCCTTCGACCAGCGGATAGCGCAGCGCGAAATCCTGGGCCAGGCGGACCAGCGCGTCATACACCGCCGTGTCCCCATGCGGGTGATATTTGCCGATCACGTCTCCCACCACCCGGGCGCATTTCTTGGGCGCCGATGCCGGGTCCAGCTTCAGCAGCCGCATCGCCCACAGCAGGCGGCGGTGCACCGGCTTCAGCCCGTCGCGCACATCCGGCAGCGACCGGGCCGTGATGGTGGAAAGGGCATAGACGAGATAGCGTTCCGACAGGGCGACGTCGAAGGGGGATTCGATGATTCCCGGCTCGTCGGTTGCGCTCATTCCGCCGCTTTAGGGGGCCGTGCGGGCGCTGCCAATGGCCCGCGCGCGTGCCGCCACCAGCCGCTCGCCCGACAGCCAGTGCCGCGCCAGGAAATGGCCCGACAGCGCCAGCGCCTGCAGGGCCTCGGCGGGCGTCGCAGGCCCGCCCGCCAGCAGGAACGGGGGCAGCGCCAGCAGCTGCGGCGCCCAGGGCTGGCCGGCCGCCATCTGCCGGCTGACCGCGCGGCCCGTCTTCGGGCTCACAAAGGCCAGGTCAGCCACCGGCCCACCCAGCGCGCAGGCCGTCAGGTCCAGCCCGAACCCCTCTGCCTCCAGCAGCAGCAGCTCGTAGCGGGAAAGGGCTGCCCGCGCCGAGTCCCGGTCCATGCCGGCCGACAGCCCGCCCAGCAGCGCGTCCAGCGCCTCGGCCAGCCGCGGGTGCGGCACGGCTTCGGCAAGTGCCGCCGCCGTCAACTCGGTCAGCCAGCCCAGCATGGCCGCCGGCATCGGCGCGAACGCCAGCAGCGCCCGGCTCTCCGCCAGCTCGACGGTGGCCCTTGCCAGCTGGCCTTCGGCACGGGCGCGCAGGTCCAGCGCGACCCGGTTTCCGGGATGCAGAAGCGCCCGCTTCCCCTTGCCGCGCCCGCCGGGCACATAGCCCGCCCGCAGGCCGCCCGTGAACGTCAGGAAGCGCACCACGGCCCCATTCTCGCTATGGGGAAGGCTGGTCAGCACCAGCGCCTCGTCCGCGAAACTCAGCATGGCTCGCGCCTTCGCGCGTTCAATCGACCCAGTCCATCCCCAGGTCGCGCCAGGTGTGCCGGTCGTCCGCCCAGCCGGGCTTCACCTTCACATGCAGGAACAGATGGGTCTTCCGGC
>JBKDAC010000194.1:0-3257 GCA_046316515.1 Sandaracinobacter sp.
GTGCAGCTTTCGGCCCCGCCAGCTCCCAGTCATAGAAATCAAAGCCCTGCGCGCGCAGCGCCTCCCGTTCGGCTGCCGTGACCGCCAAGAAAACCTCGTTCGCCTCCACCGGATAGAGCAGCCGCGCCGGGGCCGCCGCGGCAATCGCCCGTGCCCCGGCGTTCGAGGCGCGTGCGTTCGCCAGCCACACCCCATCGGAAATCATCGCCAGCAGCTGGGCTGCCGCAAACCGCCCCTTGCTCGGCATCAGCCCGGCGCGCTTGCGCCGCACGGGGATGGTCTCCGCCAGCTCGGGCTTGAAAACCAGCAGCGCCTCGGCCGCCATGCCGCCATTCTTGATGCAGCCGAACGACAGCATGTCCACCCCGGCCCGCCAGGTCACATCGGCCGGCGAACAGCCCAGATACGCCACCGCATTGGCAAAGCGCGCGCCATCCATCTGCACGGCCAGCCCCCGCGCCTTCGCCCAGCCCGACAGCGCCGCCACCTCGGCCGGCGTATAGACCGTCCCGCATTCCGTCGCCTGCGTCAGGCTCAGCGCGGCGGCCTGTACCTGGTGCACGTCGCCCCGGCGCCGCGAAGCCGCCGTCTCCAGCGCCGCCACCGTCAGCTTGCCGCCGTGCGAGGGCACCAGCATCAGGCTCGCCCCACCTGTATAGAACCCGACAGCGCCTGCTTCATCCACATCGACATGCGCCTCGGCATGGCACCACACCCCGCCATAGGGGGGCACGCAGGCCGCCAGCCCCAGCGCATTGGCCGCCGTACCCGACGGCACGGCAAAGGCCCGCACCGGCGTCTCGAACAGCGCGGAAAAGCCGGCATCCAGCCGCTCCGACCAGATGTCGCCGTCATAGCCGCGCGGCTGCGGCCCGGCCGCCTCGGCCACGGCCGCCAGGATCGCCGGGTGCACCCCGGCCGCATTGTCGGAAAGAAAGTCCATGCGCGGGGCTCTAGCAGCCGGGGCCCTGCGCGCCATGCGCCATTTTGCGCAGCCTGCTCCTATTCGTAAGGTTCAGACACCCAGTCGCCGTCTGCGGGATCGCTGAAGCGGGTATATTCGCGCTGGAACACCAGCGGAACCGTCCCCGTCGCACCATGCCGCTGCTTGGCGACGATCACCTAGGCCCGGCCGCGCAGGCGGTCGGCCTTTTCCAGCCACTGCTGGAACTTCTCGCTGCCGTCCTCGGGCTTCTTGCCCTCGTGGTAATATTCCTCGCGGAACACGAACAGCACAATGTCGGCGTCCTGCTCAATGGTGCCCGATTCGCGAAGGTCGCTCAGCTGCGGGCGCTTGTCCTCCCGGTTCTCCACCTGGCGGCTCAGCTGCGATAGCGCGATCACCGGAATGTCCAACTCCTTTGCCAGCGTCTTCAGGCCCCGGGTCACTTCCGAGATTTCGGCCACCCGGTTCTCGCTCGCGTTGCGCGCCGTTCCCTGCAGCAGTTGCAGATAGTCGACCACGATCAGCCCGATCTTCTTCTGCCGCTTCAGCCGCCGAGCCCGCGCCCGCATCGCCGCGATGGAAAGGGCCGGCGTGTCGTCGATGTAGAGCGGCAGGTCGTAAAGCTCTTCGGCCGCGCGGGCGAGCTCGTTGAACTCGGCCTGGTTGATCTTGCCCATGCGCAGATTCTCGGAGTTGATCTGCGATTGCTCGGCCAGAATCCGGTTCGCCAGCTGGTCGGCCGACATTTCCAGGCTGAAGAAGGCAACCGGCGCACCGGTCGTCACCATGATGCCGTCGCGCAGATCCAGCTTGTACCGAAGCGCGGTGGAAAAGGCGATGTTGGTGGCGAGCGCCGTCTTCCCCATGGCAGGCCGCCCCGCCAAAATCACAAGGTCCGAATTGTGCAGGCCGCCGATCTTGTTGTTCAGGCCCGTCAGGCCCGTCGTCAGGCCCGACAGGTGCCCGCCCGATTTCATCGCCTTGGCGGCCATCCCCACGGCCTTCTTGGCGGCACCGGCAAAATCCACCGTGGCGCCGGCCACCTCGCCCGATTCAGCCACCTTGTACAGCGCCTCCTCGGCCGCCTCGATCTGCTTCATCGGCGCCACTTCGGCGCTCGTGTCGGTTGCCCCCTGCACCAGCTCGGTGCCCACCATCACCAGCGCGCGCAACAGCGCGAGGTCATAGATCTGCTGCGCACAGTCCCTGGCCGCGATCACCACGGTCGGGTCCTCGGTCAGCCGCAGCAGATAGGTCGGCCCCCCCACCTCGGCCAGCGCCGGGTCGGTCTCGAACAGCGGGCGCAGCGTGATGGGGTTCGCCACCATGTTCAGGTCGGCCAGCCGCCGGATCTGCGCAAAGATCCGCCCGTGCAGCGGCTCGTAGAAATGCTCGTCCCGAAGCTGGAGCGTGATCTCCTCCAGCATGCGGTTCTCGATCAGCAGCGCCCCCAGCAGCGCCTTCTCGGCCTCTATGTTGAAGGGCAGGCGCTGCGGCGGGGTGGCGCCGGTCTCGATGACGGACAGGTTGGGAAGGGTTGCCATAGGACGCCTGCCATGCGCCTTTTGCGCGGCCGGGAAAAGGCCCGCAGCCTGTGGATAACGGGGACGAACGCCGAATGGTTCGGGCGCGTCGCCAGCCCGCGTCAGAGCGAAAGCCGCCCTAGAAGCCGATCTGCCAGCTCAGCGCAGCGCCCATGTCCGTCTGCCCGGCAATGTTGCCGGCATCCGCCCGGTGAAAGGCCGCCAAAGACAGGGGCGCCCCGAACAGCAAAGTGTCCACGCCCAGTTCCACCACGGCTTCCTGCGCCGTCGCGGCCGCGCCCACCGGCGTGCCGTTCGCCAGCCGGAACTGCCCGCTGGTCACCGCCAGCGGCCGCGCCAGGCGCGCGGTCAGGATCGCGCCGGGCACCGGCATGCTGGCCGCGGCAGACCAGCCCTTCGTCGTCAGCAACCCGTCGGCGCGCAGCAGGCCGCTGTCGCTGGTCCGGGGGCGCACCCACCCCTGCGTGCCGGCCAGCCGCAGGTCGATCCCGCCCAGCATCAGGGTGGCGGCCGCGCCCAGCGATCGGGTCCGCCCGCCCAGCAGACCGAACTGCGGCCGCAGCCGCGTGCCCAGCAGGGCACCATCGTCCTGCGTGTCGGCCGCCTGCATCGCCAACGACAGCGGGCCCTGCCGAACCTCCGCTGCCAGGGTCAGCCGATCCTGCCGGGCGCTTCGGCTCAGGCCCTGCGTGTCGGGCAGCGGCATCCGCCGGCTGGTGGCGGCCAGCGCAAGCGTCAGCGGCCCGCGGGCAACATCCGCCATCACC
>JBKDAC010000195.1:0-12651 GCA_046316515.1 Sandaracinobacter sp.
TCGCGTCGGTGCCCAGCGGCTGGAAGGCGCTTATGCCTGGCGAACACTAAAGCGCGCAGGCGCCCGCATCGCGCTCGGGTCGGACTTTCCCGTAGAGCCGGTGAACCCCTTCTGGGGCCTCCACGCCGCCGTCACCCGGCAGGATCGCGACGACCAGCCCACCGGCGGATGGCGCCCGCAGGAAGCGCTGACCCTGCAGCAGGCGCTCGCCGGCTTCACGGTCGACGCCGCCTATGCCGGCCACATGGAGGGCAAGGTCGGCGCCCTGACCGAGGGGCACTGGGCCGACTTCATCCTGCTCGACCGCGATCCCTTCACCGTCGGCCCCGCAGAGCTGAAGCAGGTGGGCGTCGAGGAGACCTGGTTGGCCGGCAAGCGGGTCTTTACCCGCGTGCCGCGATGACATAATCTGTTCGCATGGATGTTCTGATCATCGACGGACATCCGGGCAGAGGCCGACTGATCAGCCATCTGCTCGACACCTATGCAGCCGCGCTGCCGTCGTCGGCGCAGCAGACACGCATCAATCTTCGGGACCTCAGGTTCGACCCGATCCTGGCGGACGGCTATACCCCTCGGCAGATCTGGGAGCCGGACCTCCAGCGCACAGCCGAGGCGCTGCTCAGGTGCGATCACCTCGTCGTCGCCTTTCCCATGTGGTGGGGCGCCGAGCCGGCCGCACTGAACGGGCTGCTCTCCCGCCTGCTGCTGCCTGGCTTCGCCTTTTCCTATCGGCACAAAGGCCCGTTGTGGGACAGGCTTCTTCTCGGCCGGTCTGCCGACGTCATCATCACGATGGACACCCCGCCGCTCTACCTGCGGTTCGGCTTTGGCAATCCCGTTGTCAGGCGCTGGAACAGCCAGGTTCTGGGGTTCGTCGGGTTCAAGCCCGTCCGGTTTCACCTCTTCGGTCCCGTCAAGCAGGGCGGTGCGGAGCGGTCCCTCCCGAAGTGGGAGGAGCGGCTGCGGACCGCCGCTCTGTCGGCCTCGCACCTCAGGCGGCAACCGAAATCGATGCCTGCCCTTCCTTCGTAAGCTTCAGTTGCGTGCATCCGGTCGAAAGCCCCGGAAGCGCGTCGGCAATCGCATCCGCCACCACATCGGGCGTCTTCAGCGTGTTCGGATCCTCGCCCGGGAAGGCGCGCGCGCGCATGGTGGTGCGCGTCCCGCCAGGATCGACCAGCAGGGCATTCACGCCCAGCGCCCGCATCTCCTCGGCATAGACGCCGATCATGTTATCCAGTGCGGCCTTCGAGGCGGAATAGGGGCCCCAATAGGCCTCGGCCCGGCGTGCAACCGACGAGCTGACTGCAACCACCGTCCCCCGGCCGACCCGCAACATGCCGTCAAACGCCCGGATCAGCCGCCATTGCGCCGTCACGTTCAGCGCCATCACGCTGTCGAATTCCTTCGGTGACGCATGCGCCAGCGGCGACAGCGTGCCCAGCGTCGCCGCGTTCAGCACCAGCAGGTCCAACGCGCCCCAACGCCCTCCGATGGCGGCGCCCAGCCGGTCAATGTCCTCGCCGTTCATCAGGTCCACGGGTGCGATGGTCGCCGTGCCGCCGGCGGCATGGATCGCATCGTCGGTCGCGATCAGCCCGCTCTCGCTGCGCGCGGTCAGCACCACATGATAGCCGTCCTTCGCCAGCCGGACTGCGGTCGCCGCTCCGATGCCGCGACTGGCGCCTGTCACGACCGCCAGCTTCTGCCGCTCACTCATTACCCATGCCTTTCCGCAATCAGGCCCAGCTGCGGCCCGGCTTCCAAAGCCTCCTGGTCCGTCAGCCGGGTCGGATAGTCACCCGTGAAACAGGCGTCGCAATATTGCGGTGCATTGGCGACCCGCGCCGTTTCGCCCAGCGCCCGATACAGCCCATCAATCGAGATGAAGGCCAAGCTGTCACAGCCGATGTAGCTGCGCATCGCCTCCAGATCCATTTGTGCCGCCAGCAGCTTGTGCCGCTCAGGCGTGTCCACGCCATAGAAGCAGCTGTTCATCGTCGGCGGGCTCGCCACCCGCAGGTGCACCTCCGCAGCGCCCGCTTCGCGCAGCATGTGCACGATCTTCACGCTGGTGGTGCCCCGCACCACCGAATCGTCGATCAGCACCAGCCGCTTGCCCTGGATCATCGCCCGGTTCGCATTGTGCTTCAACTTCACGCCCAGGTGGCGGATCTGGTCGCCGGGCTGGATGAAGGTGCGCCCCACATAGTGCGAGCGGATGATGCCCAGCTCGAACGGGATGCCGGCCGCCTGCGCATAGCCGATCGCCGCCGGGGTGCCCGAATCAGGCACCGGCACCACCATGTCCGCGTCAACCGACGCCTCGGCCGCCAGCTCGGCGCCGATCGACTTGCGCACCTGGTAGACCGACATGCCGTCCGAAAAACTGTCCGGTCGCGAGAAATAGACCTGCTCGAAGATGCAGGGCCGGGCCTTCATCGGGCCGAACGGCTTCAGCGACTTCAGCCCCTCGCCGTTGATCACCACCAGCTCGCCGGGCTCGATGGAGCGGATGAAACTTGCCCCCACGATGTCCAGCGCCACCGTCTCCGATGCCAGGATCCAGGCCTCGCCAAGCTTGCCCAGCACCAGCGGCCGGATGCCCAGCGGATCGCGGCATGCAATCAGCCCTTCTTTGGTCAGGCAGATCAGCGAATAGGCGCCTTCCACCTGCTTCAGCGCGTCGATGAACCGGTCCAGCAGCGTCCGAAAGCTGGAGGTCGCGACCAGGTGGATGATCACCTCGGTGTCGGAGGTCGACTGAAAGATGGAGCCGCGCCGGATCAGCTCGGCCTTCAACGTCATCGCATTGGAAAGATTGCCATTGTGCGCCACCGCAAAGCCGCCGGCGGCCAGGTCCGCATACAGCGGCTGCACATTGCGCAGCGCGGTTTCACCGGTGGTGGAATAGCGGTTGTGGCCGATGGCCGAATTGCCCACCAGCCGGTCTATGATGTCGGGCCGGTCGAAGTTGCCGGCCACATGGCCCATCGCCCGGTGCACATGGAATTCGCTGCCGTCGAAGCTGACGATGCCGGCCGCTTCCTGCCCGCGGTGCTGCAGGGCATGCAGCCCCAGCGCCACCATGGCCGACGATTGGGCAGCGCCCCACACACCGAACACGCCGCACTCCTCGTGCAGCTTGTCCCCATCGGGCCCGTCGAAATCGAACGGATTGGTCGTCAAGGGCAGAGCCCCGCACCCATCAGCTGCCGATGCGTCCGCCTGTGCCATGATGCCTGCCCGTTTCTTGAGCTGCTCTTGTGAGCCGCGCGCTGGCCCGCCATGTAGGGGCTCCCGCAGCATTTGTCGCTACCTGATATGTCATCGAGAGGTCATGAAGGACTGCATGGCAGACATGTTCCAGCCGAAGTTCGACGCGAACGGCCTGCTCACCGCAGTCGTCAGCCATGCCGAAACCGGCGAACTTCTGATGGTCGCGCACATGAATGCCGAGGCGATCGCGAAGACGCGCGAGACGGGAAGGGCGCATTTCTGGTCCCGCAGCCGCCAGTCGCTCTGGCTGAAGGGCGAGACCTCGGGCCACTTCCTGAACGTGCAGCAGATGCTGGTGGATTGCGACCAGGACTGCCTGTGGCTGAAGGCGCTTCCTGAAGGCCCCGCCTGCCACACCGGCGCCCCCAGCTGCTTCTTCCGCCGCCTGACCGACAGCGGGCTCGAGCCGGCGGGACGCCGCGCACCATCCTGGTGGCCGGCGCCACCGGCCTTGTCGGCAGCCGCGCGCTGCCCATGCTTCTGGATGCCGGCCACAGGGTCGTCGCACTCGGCAGGCGCCCGACGGGGCAAGCCCACCCGGCGCTTACCGAGCTTGCCACCGATTTTCGCACGCTTCCCGATCTCCCCGCCGCCGACGTCGCGGTCTGCACGCTGGGCACCACCATCCGCGCCGCCGGCAGCCAGGCAGCCTTTCGCGCGGTCGATCATGATGCCGTCCTCGCCTTTGCCAGCGCTGCACAGGCCTCCGGCTGCCGCCAGGCCATTGTGGTCACCGCCGTCGGCGCCAGCCCGTCGGCCGCGGCCTTCTACAGCCGTGTGAAGGCAGAGGCGGAGCGCGATCTGCAAACGCTCGGCTTCGACCGTCTGGATCTTCTCCAGCCCGGCCTGATTCTGGGCCCCCGAACCGAACGCCGCCCTGTCGAGGCGCTGTTCCAGTCTCTGGCGCCAGTGCTGAACCCGCTGCTCCCCGGTGCGCTCGCCCGCTATGGTGCTGTTCCGGCTGAGGTGGTGGCTGGCGCGATCCAGGCGCTCGCGGGACAGCAGGGCAGGGGTGTGCACCGCCACGAGAACCCCGAACTCAGGAAGTTATCCACAGTCTGACACAGTGTCACGTCACGATTTGTGACTAAACATTTGCGCCGACATGACGTATAAGGCTTATATGCAGTGCCCGGCAGGCTCGGGCGGCTCCCTTCAGGGTCGGAAAACCGCCGTCCCGCTACCCCGGTTGAAAATACCGGGGTAGCGGGCGGTCTGGGATTCTGCGTGCTGATTGCAATGAAGATGTCATCAAGGTGATTACTTGACGTGCACGTAAAGGTCAGGCATTCCACCGACCCATGGGAACCGAAGGTCTCAGCCTGAGTCGAGCCGATGTCGGCGCACCGTCCACGGCGCAGCCAGACGGCGTCGAGCCGCTTTTCACCATCACCGATCTCTCCCGCGAATTCGCCGTCACCTCGCGGACGCTCCGCTTCTACGAGGATGAGGGCCTGATCCATCCGCTCCGGCGCGGCACCACTCGCCTCTATTCGCGCGGCGATCGCGCCCGCCTCGCTTGGATCCTGCGCGGCCGCGCGGTGGGCTTCAGCCTCGCTGACATCCGCGACCTGCTGGACATGTACGCCCCCGGTCAGGCCCGCCGCCCGCAACTTCAGGCCGCACTCGCCAAGAGCAGGGAGCGGATTTCCGCCCTCAACGACCAGCGCGCCGCGATCGACGCCACGATTGCCGAGCTGGAACAATTCTGCACCACCATCAAACAGCAGCTCTGAGCACCCGAGGAGACCGCAATGCCTGCCACCTATCGCGCCCCCGTGAAGGACACCCAGTTCGTCCTGAAGCATGTCGTCGGGCTCGAACGCCACCGCAACCTGCCCGGTTTCGCGGACGCCACGCCCGACATGGTGCAGGCGATCCTGGAAGAGGGCGCGAAGTTTGTCGAAGGCGTGCTCCACCCGCTGAACCAGGTGGGTGACAAGGAGGGCTGCACCCGCCACGCAGACGGCAGCGTCACCACCCCCACCGGCTTCAAGGACGCCTACCGGCAGTTCGTGGAAGGCGGCTGGGGCACCCTGATGAGCCCGAAGGAATATGGCGGCCAGGGGCTTCCCCACGTGCTGGGCTCGGCCTTCGAGGAGTATCAGACCAGCGCCAACATGGCCTTCTCCATGTATCCGGGCCTCACCATGGGCGCCGTCAGCGCCATCTATGTCGCCGGCTCCGACGACCAAAAGCAGACCTACCTGCCCAACATGATTTCCGGCCACTGGACCGGCACCATGAACCTGACGGAGCCGCACTGCGGCACCGACCTCGGCCTCATCAAGACCCGCGCCGAGCCCCAGGCCGACGGCACATGGAAGGTCAGCGGCACCAAGATCTTCATCTCGTCCGGCGAGCATGACATGGCCGAAAACATCATCCACCTGGTGCTCGCAAAGACGCCGGGCGCCTCCGACAGCGTGAAGGGCATCTCGCTCTTCATCGTCCCCAAGTTCCTCGTCAACGCAGACGGCTCGCTGGGCGCGCGCAACAGCCTCTCCTGTGGCTCGATCGAGCACAAGATGGGCATCCACGGCAATTCCACCTGCGTGATGAACTACGACGGCGCGACCGGCTACCTCGTGGGCGAGGAGATGAAGGGCTTGAAGGCCATGTTCATCATGATGAACGTCGCGCGCCTCGGAGTCGGCGGGCAGGGCCTCGCCCAGTCGGAAATCGCCTACCAGAACGCAGTTGCCTACGCGAAGGACCGCCTGCAGGGCCGCGCGCTCACGGGCCCCAAGAACCCCGAGGGCAAGGCAGATTCCATCATGGTCCACCCAGATGTGCGCCGCATGCTGCTCGATGCGCGGGCCTTCAACGAAGGCGCCCGCGCGCTTTGCCTCTGGGCCGCCCTCCAGGCCGATCTCTCCCACAAGGCCGAAACCGCCGAGGATCGCGAGGCCGCCGACGACCTGCTCTCGCTCCTCACCCCCGTCATCAAGGCCTACCTCACCGACGAGGGCTATGCCCATGCCACCAACGCCCAGCAGGTGTTCGGCGGCCACGGCTATATCCAGGAATGGGGCATGGAACAGTTCGTCCGCGATGCGCGGATCGCCATGATCTACGAAGGTGCCAACGGCATCCAGGCGCTGGACCTCGTCGGCCGCAAGCTCGCACAGAATGGCGGACGTGCGCTTCGCGCTTTCCTTCAGATGGTCGATGGCGCCATCGTCGACGGCCGCACTGACAACCGCCTCAAGCCCCACGCCGACGCGCTCGCCGAGGCCAAGGCAAAGCTTGAGCAGGCAACTTTCTGGCTGATGCAGAACGGCATGCAGAACCCCGACAATGCGGGCGCTGCCTCCACCCCCTATCTCCGCCTGATGGCGCTGGTGGTCTTCGGCTATTTCTGGCTGGTGATGGCCAAGGCCAGCCACGAGGCGCTGGCCGACGGCGCAGCCGACTTCGGGCGCGACTTCTACGAAGCCAAACTCATAACCGCGCGCCACTTCTTCGAGCGCCAACTGCCCGACGCCCATGGCCTTGCCGCCAAGGCGATGGCCGGCGCCGAAAACCTGATGGCGCTGTCTGCAGACCAGTTCTGACCTTTGCATCAGCTTGCCCGACAGCCGGGCAGGCGTAACGACAACCCCTTCCATTGGGAGAGACATGATGGCCAAAGCCTATATCTATGATGCGGTCCGCACCCCGCGCGGCAAGGGCCGCAAGGACGGCAAGCTGCACGAGATCACCCCGATCCAGCTCGCCACCCAGGTTCTCCAGGCGCTGCGCGACCGGACCGGCATCAACACCGCCGACGTCGACGATGTCGTGCTGGGCTGCGTCAGCCCGGTGGGCGAGCAGGGCGCCGACATCGCCCGCGTCGCTGTGCTGAACGCCGATTATGCCGAAACCACGGCCGGCGTGCAGATCAACCGTTTCTGCGCGAGCGGCCTCGAGGCCGTGAACATGGCCGCCGCCAAGGTGATCGCCGGCGAGGCCGAATTCGCCATCGGCGGCGGCGTCGAAAGCATGAGCCGCGTGCCAATGGGCTCCGACGGCGGCGCCTGGGCAATGGACCCGGCGGTTGCCTTCAAGACCTATTTCGCCCCCCAGGGCATCGGCGCCGATCTTATCGCCACGGTCGACGGCTTCTCGCGCGACGATGTCGACGCCTATGCGATGGAATCGCAGCGTCGTGCTGCAAAGGCCTGGGAACAAAAACGCTTTGCCAAGTCGATCATCCCAGTGAAGGACGTGATCGGCGAAGTCGTGCTCGGCCATGACGAATATATGCGCCCCGGTACCGACATGCAGTCGCTGGCGTCGCTGCAACCCGCCTTCCAGGCGCTCGGCGAGCAGATGCCCGGCTTCGACGAGATCGCGAAGCTGAAGTATCCCGAGGTGGAGCGGGTGAACCACGTTCACCACGCCGGCAACTCGTCCGGCATCGTCGACGGCGCCTCGGCTGTCCTCATCGGCAACAAGGACATCGGCGCGAAATACGGCCTGAAGCCTCGCGCCCGCATCAAGGGCATGGCCTCCATCGGCTCCGAACCGCTCATCATGCTGACGGGCCCGACCGATGTGTCGCGCAAGCTGCTGAAGCGGCTGGGCATGACGGTGAACGACATCGACCTGTTCGAACTGAACGAGGCCTTTGCGTCCGTCGTGCTGCGCATGATGAAGTATATGGACATCCCGCACGAGAAAATGAACGTGAACGGCGGCGCCATCGCCATGGGCCACCCGCTGGGCGCCACCGGCGGCATGATCCTCGGCACCGTCCTCGACGAGCTGGAGCGAACGGGCAAGCAGACCGCCCTCGTCACGCTGTGCGTCGGCGCCGGCATGGGTACCGCTACTGTTATTGAGCGCATCTGAGGCTTGCAGAGCCGGCCAAGCGCCGGCTCTCGCCCTTTCTTTCGGGAGACACACATGACCGACACCGCAATCCGCCAGGATCTCGACGCCGACGGCGTCCTCCTCCTCACCATCGACTGCCCCGGCCTGTCGATGAACGTCATCAACGAGGCCCTCACCCGTGACCTGATCGCCGCCGTCGAGCGCATCCGCACCGATGCTGCCGTGAAGGGTGCCGTCATCACCTCGGGCAAGCCCTCGGGCTTCGTCGCAGGTGCTGACCTCAAGGGGATGAACTTCTCCGGCGGCAGGGCAGGGGGTCAATCCTCCGGCAAGTCCAAGATGGCCCAGCTGTTCGAGGGCGTCTTCACCCTCAACAAGCTGCTGCGGGACCTCGAAACCTGCGGCAAGCCCGTGGCAGCCGCGGTCAACGGCCTCGCACTCGGCGGCGGCCTCGAAATCGTGCTCGCCACCCACTACCGCGTCATTGCCGACAACCCCAAGATCACGCTCGGCCTGCCCGAAGTGCTGGTTGGCCTCTTCCCCGGCGCTGGCGGCACCCAGCGCCTGCCGCGCCTGATCGGCGTCCAGCCCGCGCTCATGTTCCTCCTCCAGGGCAAGAACATGAGCCCGCAGGAAGCCCTCGGACTCGGCGTCGCGCAGGCCGTCGTTCCTGCCGACCAGGTCGTCCAGACCGCAAAGGACTGGGTGAAGGCCAATCCGCAAGGCGGCGTGCAGCCGTGGGACCAGAAGAACTTCCGCTTCCCCGGCGGCGTCGGCGGCACCAACCCCGCCTTTGCGCAGACCTTCATGGGCGGGGTCGCCATGGCCCACAAGCAGTCCTACGGGAACATGAACCAGGTGAAGGCCATCATGTCGGCCGTCTATGAAGGCGCGCAGCTGCCGATGGACACCGCCATCCGCCTGGAAAGCAAGTATTTCGCCAAGGTCGTCGCCGATCCGCAGGCCGGCAACATGATCCGCTCGCTGTTCGTCTCCAAACAGGCCGCCGAAAAGGGTGCCCGCCGCCCGGCCAATGTCCCGCCGATGAAGACGAAGAAGGTCGGCATGCTCGGCGCCGGCCTGATGGGCGCCGGCATCGCCATGGTCTCCGCGCAAGCCGGCATCGAGGTGGTGCTCCTCGACCGTGACCAGGACGCCGCCGACAAGGGCAAGCAGTACACCGCCGACCGCCTCGCCAAGAAGCGGACCAGCCCGGAAAAGACCGCCGAAATCCTCGGCCGCATCCACGCGACCTCCAACTACGACGACCTGAAGGGCTGCGACCTCATCATCGAGGCCGTGTTCGAAACCCGCGAGATCAAGGCCGACGTCACCAAGAAGACCGAGGCCGTCGTCGGCGCCGACACCATCTTCGGCTCCAACACCTCTACGCTGCCGATCACCGGCCTCGCCGAAGCCTGGTCCAAGCCGAAGAATTTCATCGGCATCCACTTCTTCTCGCCGGTCGAAAAGATGCCGCTGGTCGAAATCATCGTCGGCAAGAAGACCGGGCCCGAGGCAATCGCAAAGGCGCTGGATTATGTCGCGCAGATCCGGAAAACCCCGATCGTCGTGAACGACAGCCGCGGCTTCTACACCAGCCGCTGCTTCGGCACCTTCGTCCAGGAAGGCCTCGCCCTGCTGGCCGAAGGCGTGAAGCCGGCACTCATCGAGAATGTGGCCAAGCATATGGGCATGCCCGTCGGCCCGCTCGCGGTGAACGACGAAGTCGGCCTCGACCTCAGCTACAAGGTCGGCCAGCAGACCAAGAAAGACTTGGGCGACGCCTACAAGCCGGGTCCGGGCGAGGCGGTCATCGAGAAGATGATCGAACTCGGCCGCCAAGGCCGCAAGAACGCCAAGGGCTTCTACGCCTACCCCGAGGACGGCAGCCCCAAGCACCTCTGGCCTGAACTCTCGGCCCACTTCCCGGTCGCGGCCGCTCAGCCGACGCCCGCCGAAGTCAAGGAACGGCTCTTCCATCGCCAGCTGGTCGAAACCGCCCGCTGCTTTGCCGAAGGCGTGCTGGAAACGCCGGAAGACGGCGATCTGGGCGCCATCTTCGGTTGGGGCTTCGCCCCCTTCACCGGCGGCCCGTTCAGCGCGATGGACACCATCGGTCTCAAAACCGTCGTCCAGACGCTCGACCGGCTCGCACAGGCCCATGGCGAGCGCTTCGCTCCGCCGCAGCTGCTGCGCGACATGGCCGCCAAGGGCAAAAGCTTCTACGGCCACGCCGCGAAGAAGAAGGCCGCCTGATCCCTGCATGGCGGGCGCCCCGCGCCCGCCATGTCGGCAACCAGCGCTCACAAGTCCCTGTAAAACTCTAGGTTGCGCCACCGGGCCCGTCGTGGCTTCGTCTTCGGCGGGGTTGGAGGACCGGACCATGATCAAGACACCACTTTGTGCACAACTCGGGGTCGAGCACCCCATCATGCTTGCCGGCATGGGCGGGGTTTCCTACGCCGAGGTGGTCGCAGCCGTCTCCAACGCGGGCGGCTTCGGCACGCTCGGCATGGCGGGCACCAGCGCGAAGTTCATCGAAAGCCAGATGAAGCGCGTCCGCGAGCTGACCGACAAGCCCTTCGGCGTCGACCTGCTCTCGGCCCAGCCCGAAAGCCTGACCGCCGCGATCGACGTCATCATCGCCAATGGCGCCAGGGCCTTTGTCGCCGGCCTCGGCGTGCCATACCCGATCGTCAAGCAGCTGAAGGACAATGGCGTTCTCGTCTTCGCCGTGATCGGCAAGGTCGATCACGCCCGCAAGGCCGAACAGGCCGGCTGCGACGGCGTGATCGCCCAGGGGACCGAGGGTGGCGGCCACACCGGCCAGGTCGCCTCGGTCGCCCTCTGGCCCCAGGTGGTCGACGCCGTGAAGATCCCCGTCGTCGCTGCCGGCGGCCTCTATGATGGCCGCGGCCTCGCCGCCGCACTCGCCATGGGCTGCCAGGGCGTCTGGATGGGCACCCGCTTCATCGCCAGCACCGAGGCGCACGCAGGCGGCCCTTACAAGGACGCAATCGTCGCCATGTCGGAATCCGACACCACCATCTCCCGCGGCTTCACCGGCAAGACGCTGCGTGCGCTCAAGAACAAGACGACCGAGCGCTTCGAGCAGGAGCCCGCAAAGCCCTTCCCGATGCAGGCGATGGAATCCGCCCAGCAGAACCGTCTCGGCCCGATCGCCGGCGTAGTCGACAACCTCGATCCCGAAACCATGTGCTTCGCGGTGGGGCAGGGCGGCGGCGGCGTCCGCCAGGTGCTCAGCTGTGCCGAAATCGTCAACCGTACCCTCGCCGAGGCAGAGGCAACGCTCACCCGGATCGGAAAGCTGGCGGCCTAATCCGCCAGCTTCATCAGCCGCCGGGCAGCCGGTGCCAGCACGGCCGTCAGGTCATTCCCGCGCTTCAGCGTCTGCCCGGCCTCGCCGATCAGGCTATACTGCCCCTGCCGGTTGCGCAGGCTCGGTTCCTTCACCAGCCGGAACTCGGGCCGCTCCGCCGCCCGGCGAAAGGCAGAGAAGGTCGCGCTTTCGCGCCCGAAGTCGATCGCATAGTCGCGCCATTCGCCGGCTGCAACCATCCGCCCATACAGCTGCATGATGCGGTCCAGTTCCGCACGATCGAAAACAGTCTGCCCGGCAACAGCGGGAAGCGGAATGACGGTCAAGCCGCCTCACCGCCAGACTTGCGGGCCTCGGCCTCATAGGTATCCAGCCGAGCCCGCAGGCTCTCCAGCTCGCACTTCAGTATCTCGTAGCGCTGCGTCACCGGATCGAACTTTTCCGAGCAGGGCGTCCCATAGGGCACGAACGCCGGCTCTTCCTTTACCAGAACGGGGATCGGTTTGGCGGGAATGCCCACCATCGTGGCACCAGCCGGCACGTCCTTCGTCACCACCGCATTGGCGCCCACCTTGGCCCCATCGCCAACGGTGATGGGCCCCAGCACGGCTGCCCCCAGCGAAATCACCACCCCGTTGCCGATGGTCGGATGCCGCTTGCCGCCCACCCCGCTCGTCGGATTGGTGCCGCCCAGGGTGGCACCCTGATAAATGGTCACATCATCACCAATCTCGGATGTCTCGCCAATTACGACGAAGCCATGGTCGATGAACAGGTTCCGCCCCACCTTCGCACCCGGATGGATGTCGATCGCAGTCAGGAAGCGGCTGAAATGGTTCACTATTCGGGCCAGAAGGAACAGGTCCGCCCGGTACAGCGCATGCGCCACCTGGTGCAGCCCGACGGCCCACACACCCGGATAGGTCAGGATTTCCCACCGCGACCGTGGCGCGGGATCACGCGCGCGGATGCTCGACAGATAGCGTGTCAAAGTGCCGAACATTGACGCATGCCTTTGATCCATTGAACCGGACACATAGGCGCAAAGCCGCGCTGAATCCAGATGCAGGGGCATTCCCACCGCCGCCTCAGGCCGCAAACGACCGCTTCATCGATGGAAAGCGGCGTTTGCGCGCCAAACAGCCCTGCTATCTTGCCGCAGGCCCGTTCCCCTGCCAGCAAGGGCCGGCCATGGACCTGGGCCCCGA
>JBKDAC010000196.1:0-1840 GCA_046316515.1 Sandaracinobacter sp.
CGGAATCGTCATCGTGTCGGGCGACCGGATCGCCGCCATCGGCCCGCGCGCAACGACACCCATCCCGGCCGGGGCAACCCGCATCGATGCAACCGGCAAGGTGATCATGCCGGGCCTGGTCGACGCCCACGCCCACGGCCCCGCCGGCAATGGCGGAGAGCTGGTGCCGCAGCAGAACTGGGTGCAGGTGCAGGCCCTTGCGCTCGGCACCACCACCATCCATGATCCGTCCAACCGGGCGAGCGAGATCTTTGCCGCGAAGGAGATGCAGCAGGCGGGCAGCTACCTCGGACCCCGCATCTTCTCCACCGGCGAGATCGTCTATGGCGCGAAATCGGCGCGGGTGTTCGCCGAGACCAACAGCCTCGACGACGCGCTTGCCCATGTGCGACGGCTGAAGGCGCAGGGCGCGCTCAGCGTCAAGAACTACAACCAGCCCCGGCGCGACCAGCGCCAGCAGGTGATCGAGGCGGGCCGCCGCGAGGGGCTGCAGGTGGTCGCCGAAGGCGGCTCGCTCTATGGGCTGGGCATCACCCACATCCTCGACGGCAACGCAACCTTCGAGCACAACCTGCCGCTGGAGCATTTCTACGCGGATGTCGTGCAACTGTGGGCAGGCACAAAAGTGAACTACACCCCGACGCTGGTGGTGTCGTTCGGGGGCCTTGGCGCAGACCCCTATTGGCGCGCGCACACCGACATGTTCGACCAACCACTTCTGAAGGCGCATACGCCGCCGGGCGTGCTGGCCGAAAGCCTCAGACGTCCGATCGCGCCGGAAGACCAGTATTTCGACCGGATTGCCGCGCGCGCGGCAAATCGGGTGGCGCAGAAGGGCATCTTGGTTTCCATCGGTGCCCATGGCCAGCAGCCGGGGATCGCCGCCCACTGGGAGCTGTGGAGCTTCGTGCGGGGCGGCATGACCCCGCTGGAGGCGCTGAAGGCCGGCACCATCGTGCCGGCGCGGTCGCTCGGCATGGCGAAGGACATCGGCAGTCTCGAGCCGGGCAAGCTCGCTGACCTTCTGGTGCTGGACGCCGACCCGATGGCCGACATCCGCAACAGCGAAAAGGTGGTGCAGGTGATGCAGGGCGGGCGGCTGTACGACGCCGCCACGATGAACCAGGTCGCGCCGGCGGCCGTGACCCGCCCGCCGCATTTCTGGGTGGCAGGCACCGGCGGCGCGAGCGAAGGCCAAGGCTGGCGCGCCGGCGACGCCAGCACCCACGGACGACAATAGGCGCCGGCGCTATTGCGCCGGGGGGGCATTGGATAGAAGGAGGGCATGGCAGCCCCTCCGCCCGAGTCCCGCCCGCTGATGCGCGGCATCTGGCTGGCGCTGGGGTTGGTCGCCACCGCCGCCGGGCTGATCGGTGCGGTTCTGCCGCTGCTGCCGACCACGCCCTTCCTGATCCTGGCGGCGGCCTGCTTTGCGCGCTCCTCCCCTCGGCTGGAGGCGCGCATCCTGAACGATCCGCGCTTCGGCCCGCTCGTGCGGGAATGGCGCGCGCGCGGCGCCATTCCCCCCAAGGCCAAGCTGCTCGCCGTGGGCGGCATGGCGGGCGGCTACACGGTGTTCCTGCTGACGTCCGGCCCCGAAACACCGCTCGCGCTGCTGGTGGCCGGGCTGATGGGGCTTGTGGCCGTCTGGTTGCTCAGCCAGCCGTCGTGAGCCGCGGGTACAAGTTTTTCAGGGTGGCTGGACGGCCCCGGCCTTTCCAGGGTCGCCGGGCATGGGCACGCAGAACCACGAGCGTTTGCGCGGGCTGATCGAGAAGGAGCGCGCGACCCTACGCCTGGTGCTGCGCGGCTGCTGTTCGAGGCGGAGTGGCCTGCTGCC
>JBKDAC010000197.1:0-3433 GCA_046316515.1 Sandaracinobacter sp.
TCACCGCCTGGCCCCACTTCTCGTCGGCCACGCCGAAGACCAGTGCGTCCTCGACCGCCGGATGGGTCTTCAGCGTCTCCTCCACCTCTTCGGGGAAGATTTTCTCGCCGCCGGAATTGATGCACTGGCTGCCACGGCCCAGCAGCTCGATCGCGCCATCCTCCTCCATCACGCCGAAATCGCCCGGCCTGTTATAGCGCTGCCCATCTATGGTCACGAAGGTGCGCGCGCTCTTGTCCGGATCCTTCCAGTATCCGCGCGGCAGCAGCCCCGTGCGGGCGACGCGGCCGGGAACGCCCGGCTCGGTGATCACGCGCATCGCGCCCGTGTCTTCGTCCACATCGACCAGGATGGTGTTCGGATCATGCAGGAATCGCGTCGGCGCGTCCGCATTGGCGGCTGTGCTCACAGATGCGCCATAGCCAAGCCCTTCCGACGAGCCATAGGAATCAAAGCAGATCATGGTGGGGCAGTGCGACAGAAGCGCCGCCTTGATTTCGGGCGACCACATGGTGCCCGACGAGATCATCATGCCCGGCTGCCCCAGCTTGCCCTTGCCGGCCTCGATCGCCCGCAGCAGCGGCCGGGCAAAGGCGTCGCCCACGATCACCATCACGTCGGGATTGTGCCGCTCCGACAGGCGCAGCGCCTCTTCCGGGTCGAACCCGCGGGCGATCGTCGTGATCACGGTCCCGCCCAGCGCCAGGGCATAGATGCCCATCAGGAATCCGGTCCCGTGCATCAGCGGCGGCAGCGCCAGCAGGCGGCGTCGGGCCTCGCCGGCCAGAACCGCTGCCACATGCGACTCCAGCGTCTCGGGTGCAGGCATCCCGGGCATTGGCGCACCGGCGCCCAGCGCCGCCCACACCACCCCTTGGTCCCACATCACGCCCTTGGGCATGCCGGTGGTGCCGCCGGTATAGATGAACAGCATGTCCTCGGGGCTGTGCGCGGCCTCGACAGGGTCGCCCAGCCCGTTCGACACCGCATCGAAATCCTGTGCCCAGGCGGGCGGCGTGCCCCCCACCTGCAGCCACAGCTTCACGGCCGGCAGTCGGTCGCGGATCGTTTCCAGCACGGCTGCGAACTCGGCGTCGAACACCACCACTGCACTGTCGCTGTTGTCCAGGATATAGGCCAGCTCCTCGCCGGTGTAGCGGTAATTCACGTTCACATGCACCATGCGCGCCTTGAAGGCGGCTGCCGTGGTCAGCAGATAGGCGGGCGAATTGCGCATCAGATGGGCAACCCTGGCGCCGGGCTCCGCACCGGCCGCTGCGAACGCGCGAGCCAGCGAATTGGTGCGCCGGTCGAAGGTCGCCCAGTCCACCACCTGATCGCCGTGAATCAGGGCCGGTGCATCGCCCAGCTGGCCGCCAAGGGCCGACAAAATCTGTCCGAACGAAAACATGGGGTCTCCCTTCCCGCACGGTGCGGCCTACCAGCCGCTGCCTGATTGTTACGGCATTGACACCAGCCCCGCGCCTGCCGCAACCCGGCACTTCGGACAGAGGCGACGAGAGGCGCGGCATGCGGGCATGGGTTGTGGATCGGCTGGACGGCGTCGACGCGCTGACGCTGCGCGACGACCTGACCGAGCCGCCGGCGCCGGGGCCGGGTGAGGTGACGGTGGCGGTGTCCGCCGTCGGACTCAACTATCCCGACCTGCTGATGCTGAGCGGCGGCTACCAATATCGCCCGCAACTTCCCTTCACCCCCGGCATGGAAGGCGTGGGGCGGATCCTGGCGGTGGGCGAGGGCGTCTCGGCCGATCTGTTGGGCCATCGCCTTCTGCTGGGTGGGCGGACAGGCCTTCTGGCCGAGCAGGTGACCCTGCAGCTCGCATCCTTGCGGGAAGTGCCCGAGGCACTGTCCGACGCGGAAGCCGCCGGCTTCACAACCGGCGCGCTGACCGCCTGGGTGGCGCTGGCCGCGCGGGGACGGATCGCGGCGGGTGAACATCTGCTGGTGCTGGGCGCGGGCGGCGGCATGGGCCTTGCCGCCGTTGCCATGGGAAAGGCGCTGGGCGCGCACGTCACGGCGGCGGCGTCGGATGCCGCCAAGCTCGCGGCCGCCCGGCAGGCGGGCGCGGATGCCTGTGTGCCGATGGATCGTGCCGCCCCCGACCTCTCGGCGCTGCAGGGCCAGTGCGATCTGGTGTTCGATCCCGTGGGCGGGCCTGCCGTGCAGCCGGCCCTGAAGGCGCTGCGGCGTGGCGGGCGTTATCTGGTGATCGGGTTCGTGGCCGGGGCACCGGTGGCGGTGCCGACCAATATCGCCCTTCTGAAAGAGATCGAGATCCTTGGCGTCCGCGCCGGCGAGGCCGGGCGGCAGGACCCGGCGCTGGGCCGCCGCGCGATGGCCGAGATCGATCGGATTGCCGGTGCGGGCCTGTTTCGCCCGATCATCGGGCTGGAAGTGCCGTTTGCGCGGGCGCCCGATGCATTCCGCGCGATGCAGGCAGGTTCACTTGTCGGCAAGGCGATCATCGCCATGAACGGGTTGTGACAAATAGGGAGACTGACACGAGGACCGGCGTGAAGACTGGTATCGCGGCAGCTGTGGTGCTTCTGCTTCCGGCCCTGCCTGCTCCTCACGCGTGCGGCGCCCGCCGCGCAACGCGGTGCCGACGAAGGCAAAGCCGGTGATCATCATGATCCAGGTCGAAACTTCGGGCACCGGGATCTGGATCACGGGCCCGTTGCCCACTAGCATGTCGACCCGGTTCAGCTCTGCTGACGAGCTGAAGCGCCCGCCGGCCGACAGCAGGCCCAGCGTGCCCGTCAGCGCGAAATCCTGCCGGAAGTCGAGGCCGGTCACGGTCCAGAAGCGCAAGCCGCCGCCGTCGACGCCGTCGAAATCCCCAAGTATGATGTTCATGATGCTGTTTCCGCGGAAACCAGTGCCAGACATCACCAGATTGTTCAGCGCGATTACGCCGTTGCCCTGTTGCCCGTCGCGGATGGAGAACTGCAGCGTATCAAAGGGTTGATCGGCCGCTGCCCCCGCCCAGTTGAAGACATCGGCCCGCGACAGCCTGCTGCCGTTTATCACCGAGGTCAGGGTGCCGTTCACCAGCGTCAGCGAAAAGACATTGTCGCCAAGCACATAGCGATGGTCGGCTCCGCTGCGGTTCGGAGCGCTGCCCAAGTTGTTGCGGCCCAGGTAATGCTCCTGGTCGTTGCCGTTGACGTGCGTGGATTCAAGTTCACGATACCGCGTGCCGACCGTCGTGAACCCGGGAAGGAAGGACGAGGTTGTAAGGGGGCCGCTGACCGTCACAGCCGCATCGGCCGGCGCTGCAAAGATCAGGCTCGTGGCGATGAACAGAGGCAGGAAAGTGAGCGACTTCCTCATCTTGTCTCCACGCAACACTGCGGTCTCGGCCGCCGTTCCGCAGTTTATAGCGCAACCGGGCTGTGCGGTGTGTGAA
>JBKDAC010000198.1:0-1175 GCA_046316515.1 Sandaracinobacter sp.
ACTCGGCTGGCGCATCCCGCCAGCGCAGACCGTTGCGGATAACGAATATGATCCCCGAGATCACCCGCCGGTCATCGACCCGCGGGATCCCGTGCGACAGCGGAAAAAAGCGCGCGATCCGGCACATCTGCGCCTCAGATACCCAGCGAAACTCAGCCATGGCAGCACCTCCCGATGCCGCCAATGAATCAGATCACAACCGCCTCGGGAAGCCCTGCAATGAGCCCTGAGCCTGGCATCTACTGTGCCTAACCCAAAGCGGATGAATGCCTTTGCACGATCGGGTAGCAACCCCTGTCCTACACCCCCGATATCCGCCATCTTTCCCCCATGGCCCGCCCCGCCGCCAGCATTTTCCCCCTGTCCTACAACCCCTTGTCCGGTCTACGCGCGCCCGCGCCCGCACCCCCGATACCCCGTGACCTTCCTGACCTTTCGCACACCCGCGCCCCCTGTGCAGGCCGCCCGCGCCGCGAATCGCCCCCACCGCTTACAGTCCCGCGCCGAACCCGCTAGGCTCGCCCCCATGCGCACCCTCTCCTTGGCATTCGCCGCATTCGCCGCCGCCGCCGTCGCCCTCGCTGCCCCCGCCGCCGCCCAGACCGGCGTGGAGGCGGCCCTCCCCGAAATCCGCAAGGGCTTCACCGACTGGATGCTCGACAACCATGTCCCAGGCCTCGTCTGGGGCGTGGTCCAGGATGGCAGGCTCGTCGCAGTCGAAGGCATCGGCGTGCAGGACCTCGAAGCCCGCCGCCCCGTCACCGCCGACAGCGCCTTCCGCATCGCCTCCATGTCCAAGGCCTTCACCGCCTACGGCATCCTGAACCTCGAAGCCCAGGGCAAGCTCACCCTCTCCGACCCGGCCTCCAGCCACGTCCCCGAAATGTCCCCATGGGGCACCGGCATCACGGTCGGAAACCTCATGCACCACACCGCCGGCTTCGTCACCGACGACCCCTGGGGCGACCGCCAGCAGGTGCGCACCCCCGCCGAATTCACCGCCATGCTGAAGGCCGGCGTCCCTTTCCAGTCGGCGCCCGGCTCGGCTTACGAATATTCCAACTTCGGCTACGCAACGCTCGGCCGCACCATCACCAACGTCTCCGGCAAGCCCTACCAGCGCTTCATCGGCGACAGCGTGTTCCGACCGCTCGGCATGGCCGGCACCACCTACG
>JBKDAC010000199.1:0-896 GCA_046316515.1 Sandaracinobacter sp.
CGACGTAGGCAGCCAGGCGCGTGCCGGCGGCGATTTCGGCGCTGCGTCCTGTTACGAAGCCGGACAGAAGGCCGGCGACCGTGGCGACGGCGATCGTCGGCACGATGCCGCTGCGCCCCTTTTCGTCGGCGCGTCCGCTGAGGACCACGATCTTGTCGGACACGGTGAGGTAAAGCACACGTGTCTCGATCTGGCCGGGGCGGCCGAACGAGCGCTTGCGGACAACGCGGGTCACTTCGCCGACGCCGGGGGTGCCTGCCGGGATTATGACCGAATCCCCGATGCGGACATCCTCTGCCGCGCGGACGGGGAAGCGGTCGCCGGCCCTGGCCGACTTGGAGCTGAGTGTATCGACCAGGACGACGGGAACGGGGGTTCCGCCTGGAAGTGCCCCCTGGGCAAGGGACGCGGCGGGTTGCATCGCCAGGGCTGCGGCCAGCAAGGCAGTGGCAGGTTTCATCGGATATCCTCCAGACAAGAGTTCGCCTTGCAGCGCCAGCGCGTGAAACAACTGCCGCCGAGGGGGATCGGCGGCACCGGAACCAGATGCTTTGCTGCAAGGATGGGAACTGTCTATGGCAGAGCGAGCGGTGCCGCATTGATCCGGGTTAAGATCGGTGGCGGGCCACCTGAAAACGGATGCATCGGGCTGCTGCAGCGGCTAGAGTATAATCTGTGGCCTACTCGAGTGGCATGTCCGGGAGCTTGATCGAGCAGGAAATCCTGCGGATGTGCAGCCCGCTTGTTCCGTCGGCCGATGCGATGGCAGCGCTGAGGGCGACCATGCGCTGCCGGGACGTGGAGAAGGGGGAGCAGCTGGCGCTGCAGGGCCAGGTGGGTGGTTATCTGTTCTTTGTGGAATGCGGAATCCTGCGATCCTATTACACGGGTCGGGG
>JBKDAC010000200.1:0-6792 GCA_046316515.1 Sandaracinobacter sp.
GCCGCCAACGTCCGCGAGCGAAGATCCATCGAAAGCGGTCTGCCCATCCATGCCGGCCTCCATCTCCAGCCAGCATCCTGAATCAGACTTTCACGCCCTTGGGAATCCCAGCAGATTCAAATGGGTCGGAAAACGCTCTAGCGCGGGCTATCGCCCGGTGCCGCCGCTCTGGATGAAGGCCCGCACATCGTTCGACAGCTTCACGAGGTCAGCCTCGCGCACATACATCATGTGACCGGCATCATAATAGGCCCAGGTGATCCGGTCCTGCGGGATGCCGGTGCGGCTGAGCGAATATTCCGCGGCAAAGAAGGGGGTGGCAAAGTCGTACCAGCCCTGCCCCACGAACACGCGCAGCCCGCTGTTCTCGCGCATGGCGCGGCCGATCCAGGGGGCGACGTTCAGATAGGCGTTCGCATCCCTGTCGCCGATGCGCCAGTCCCATTCCCGCACGCCGCCGATGCTGACATAGTCGCGCTGGGGCGAGAATTTCAGCGTGTCGCGCGCATAGGCATTCATCGCGGCGGTATAGGCGGCGTCGATGCCATAGAAGCTGGGGTCGTTGTCGGGCTCCTCGCCCGCATTGTCATAGTCGCGGCCCGTGTAGCGCGCGTCCAGCCGCCCGACCGTCAGGCCGCGATCGCGCAGCAGCTCCTTGTAGAAGCGGCCGGGCATCACGCGCAGGTCGGCCTTGTCCAGATACGCCTCCGACAGGCCGGTAAACCGCGACAGCTGGCGCCGGACATTCGCGCGTTCGGCGGGTGAGAGCTTCTGGCCCTTCACCAGGGCCGCGAGATAGGGGCCGGTCGCGAACTGGCGCGCTTCCTCGACAAAGGCCGCAGTTGTCGCCGGCGGGTTGGGCACCTTGCCATGGTACATGGCGGTGGCCGCGAACGAGGGCAGGTTGGTCACATGCACCATCTCGTTGCCGGGCGCTTCCGAGCCCAGGCCGAAATCGAGGATGGTCGAAATGAGGATGATCCCGTTCAGCCCAACGTCGGAATAGCCCGCCTCCAGCTCGCGCACCACGGCAGCCGAGCGCGTCGTGCCATAGCTCTCCCCGCCGATATATTTGGGGCTGTTCCAGCGCCCATTCTCGCTCAGCCATGTCCGGATCAGCTGGGCGACCGCCTTGGCGTCGGCGGTCAGCCCCCAGAAGGTCTTGGGATCGGTGTCGCCCAATGCGCGGGAAAAGCCTGTGCCGACGGGATCAATGAACACCAGGTCCGCCACGTCCAGCAGCGCATGCGGATTGTCGACCAGCGGATAGGGCGGCGCCCCGTCGTCGCGCGCATCGCCCGGCACCACCACCCGCTTGGGGCCAAAGGCCCCCATGTGCAGCCACAACGAGCCGGAACCCGGCCCGCCGTTCCAGAAAAAGGCGACCGGCCGGCGCTGGTCCCGCGGTTCGGCCACATAGGCGGTCGTCACGATCGCCGCCGTGGGCTTCCCCTTCTCGTCCTTCAGATAGGTCTCGCCCATGGTGGCAGTGTAGCTGATCGCTCTGCCCCCAAAGACGCCCTTGTGCCGCGTCACCGACACGGCGGGAGGCGGAATTTCGGCGGCCTTCTCCCTCACCGTCTCCTTCACCTCGGGCTTCGCCTGGGCCAATACGGGTTGAGGGAGAACTGCTGCCAAAATGGTCAATGTGCTTAGTGCATTGATAGCCAAGAGAGCCGAAATCTTCATTTTGCAATCCCGCCATTAAATGGGGTCAGGGCGTTGATATACTGAGGAAGAAGTCGCGAAGCATAGGCTACAACATCATCAATTGCAGTCCGCGCCATCTGATCAGGATCACCATCGACATTGAATACTGTCGCGAGCTTCGAAGAGTCGAGCCGGGTATATTGATCGCTTGGGTCGCGAACTGTTTTGCCGATTTCGGCACTAGCTAGGCGCGCTAATATTGCTCTGCGAACATCAGAATCGCCTGGACCAAGAACCATGCGGATGCGTGTCGCCTTGCCTCCCCTGTCGGATGCGACTTCCAGCTGCAGAAGGCGGCCATTCCTCGTCCAGCCCTTGGCGGATTTGAAGCCATGCCAATCGTCCCAGTCCCTTATGGCAAGGTTCATGATGCGGGAAGTGCATCGCTCCAACTCAATTCCCAGGCCTGTTGCGTTCGACAATTCCGAAACAAGCGTGTCTTGATGCTGGTAGAGAAGTCCGTTCAGTCCTGAGGCTAGCCCAGGTTGTCGCTCGGCCAGGAACAAGAGCGCCTCCCGATGCTGGGACCAGAGCTGCCTCGCAATATCTTCCAAACGTTGGTCTGTCACCACATGCCTCCGCAGCATCGCCAGATACGCAGCAAAGAGTGCCCGCGCGTCAGCACCGCCAAGCCCCTGCGCCACAAGGGCATCCCAGCCGTCGAGCAGAAGTGGAAATCCGACGGAGGTCCAGCGATCATCGCCTTCCGCTTCCACCCCGTCCGGTGACAGCAGCACAAAGGCATGCCGCCAACCTTCTGCAGCAGGCCAGCCTGTCTCGACCACTGTGCGATAACGATTGAGTTGATCGCCATGTTCGGCTGCATCGACTTTCAGTTCGACAGCTATGACAAGCTTTTCCGACTTAACTGCAACGGCAATTATATACTTTACTTAGCAGGCGCATTGCGGCATAAGGGTTCCACAGAGGGACGCCGCTATGATTATCACCGACAAAATCTTTCACGACGAAGACGCCGCCCGCGCTCACATCGAAGCGTCGCGCTGGGGTGGCGAGCCGTCATGCCCGCATTGCGGTTCGGTTCGCATCCGCCGCATGGAAGGCAAGACCCAGGCCGGAATGTTCCTTTGTAACGATTGCCGCGACAAGTTCACCGTCCGCACCGGCTCGGTCATGGAGCGCTCGCACGTTCCGCTTCATAAGTGGTTGCTGGCGACGCATCTTATGGCCGCGTCCAAGAAGGGCATGAGCGCCAAGCAAATGGAGCGCATGTTGGGCGTCACCTACAAGACGGCTTGGTTCCTCTGCCATCGCATCCGCGAAGCTATGGACGGCGCTGCCCCTACCGGCCCGCTCGGCGGCCCCGACGCGGTTGTGGAAGCCGACGAAACTTATGTCGGCGGCAAGGCCAAGAACCGCGCCACCCGCGCGCCCGCCCCCAAGAAGGCGGTTGTCGCCCTCGTGGAGCGCAACGGCAACGCTCGCTCGTTCCATGTCGCCAGCGTCAATGCCAAGGACGTTCGCGCGCTTGTCGTCACCAACATTGACCGCGCTTCGCATCTAATGACCGACGAAAGCCCGATCTACACCCGCATGGGCCGCGAGTTTAACGGCCACAGCGTCGTCAACCACAGCGCCAAGGAATACGTCACCACGGGCGGCTTCAAGCACAGCAACACCGCCGAAAACTTCTTCTCGATCTTCAAGCGCGGCGTCATCGGCACCTATCACCACATGAGCGAAGCGCACCTTGGCCGCTACTGCGCGGAGTTCGATCTTCGTTACAACACCCGCGAATTGACCGATGGCGAGCGCGCTGCGGCCATTTTGAAGGGTGGCGAGGGTCGCCGCCTCACCTATCGGCGGACTGACAAAATCGCCGCCTAAGCTGGCGAAAATTCCGCGCCAGATCGGCACGCGCGGAAAGCGCTACTTCCCCGACTGACTCGACTCTTTGGGCGGCTTCCCGCTAGCTTTGTGCGGCTTGTGGGGGGTCGCCAGCATACGCTTAAGCGCCGCCTCTCGACGGGCTTCCGTCTCCGCTTCGGAGTAGGTGTTTGCTTCGAGAGTTTTTGCCATGGCCGTTTCACCTGATGTCCTGATAGGGCCACGCTTAAAGGTTAAGCGGGCCTATTGCCACATTGACGAATTGATCGCCAAAACGTCCCCGCTGTCCAAAGAATGGTATAGCGTTCGAGTCCAACGCCACATCGTTCCGCCCAACGCACAACCATCCGGGTTCGCGCTGAGATACCTCCCTCTTGAACCAATCGCGGAAATGGTTGCTCTCATCATTGGAGACACTGTTCACAATCTTAGGGGTGCCCTCGATCATCTGGCTACCGGAATCAGAAACTCCAGTAAGTGGAAATCCACGGGACATTTTCCTATGAGGCAAAAAAGGAAAGACCTTATATCCAAGGACGGAACGCCCATTGAGGACTTGGAGGCGATAGAGGCCGCCCTCTTCGGTTCGGTAGATCTTATTCTCGATAAGATACGTCCTACCAACGGAGCGAACGAGCCTTTTTGGGCCTTTCACGTCCTCGACAACGACGACAAGCACAACCTCATCCTGCCGACTATTACAGTCGCCAGCATAACAAATATCAACGCTCGATTTGGAGGAAGCGTCATCCAAGACTGTGGGATGGGCGGAGATGCAACAAAGCCAATGAATATTGTTCTTTCCGCCGCCCCAATCGCCATAGATAACAATTTCTATGCGTCCGTTGACATAAAGTTCGGAAAGGGAACTCCGTTCGAGAACGAGCCTGTTATCCCAACGCTTACGCAGATTGCCGCTATCGTCACCGACACGCTCGATCAATTCGAAAGTCTTATTCGCAAGGCCCCCTAAATCAGAAAATGTTGCGCCGGCCTGTCGCGGCTCATATAGATCAGTCATATCGCTAACTCAAGTATATAATTGCCACTGCAACCAGAAGATCAATACGCCGCCACTCCCGCCGGACCTCAACATCCGACAAGTCGGCGAGATGGACCTCGAGTACCGAAAGAGGTGTCTCGCCGCCGGGGGCAGACGCCGCCAGCGCACGCAGAAATGCTCTTAAGGGCTCTGCTCCGAAGCCGTGCGGTCGAAGCGGATCTAGACAGTAAGACAGGAAGTGCGCGTGTCGGATCTCCTGTCGCACCATTCCGATCGCTTCGAATGGGCAGAATCGCCTGCTCGCCCGCTCCAGCTCTGCAAAGTCCCGATTGCCAACGATCAGCGCTTCCAGCGCTGCCTCGACTGTCACCCCAGCGCCTTCTTCAGCAGCTCGTTCACCACGGCCGGGTTCGCCTTGCCGCCGCTCGCCTTCATCACCTGGCCGACAAAGAATCCGAACAGCTTGTCCTTGCCGCCGCGATACTCGGCCACCTTGTCGGCGTTGGCTGCCATCACCTCGGCAATCGCCGCCTCCAGCGCGCCGGTGTCGCTCACCTGCTTCAGGCCGCGCGCCTCGGCGATTGCGCCGGGGTCCTCGCGGGTTTCCAGCATGAGCTCGAACACCTGCTTGGCCAGCGGGCCCGACAGCGTACCATCCGCCATCAGCGCCAGAAGCTCGGCGCCCTGGGCCGGGCTGACCGGGCTGTCGGCAATCTCCAGCCCCAGCTTGTTCAGCGCGCCGAACAGCTCGCCCGTCATCCAGTTGGCGGCCTTTTCGGCAACGTCGCGGGGCACCTTGTCCTGCCGCTTCGCGCTGTCGGCCAGCAGCGTCTCGAACCAGTTGGACTGGTCGACATCGGCGGTCAGGACGTCGGCCAGATAGGGCGACAGGCCAAGGTCCGCCTCGTACCGGGCGCGCCGCGCGGCCGGCAGCTCGGGAAGGCTTGCCAGGCAGTCCGCGATGAACGCGTCCGTCAGCTCCAGCGGCAGCAAGTCGGGTTCAGGGAAATAGCGGTAGTCGTGCGCATCTTCCTTGCTGCGCAGGCTCCGCGTCTCGCCCCGGTCCGGGTCGAACAGCCGCGTCTCCTGCGCGATCGTGCCGCCCTCTTCCAATATCTCGATCTGCCGGCGCGCTTCCGACACAATCGCCTGCTGGATGAACCGGATCGAGTTCACATTCTTGATCTCGCAGCGGGTTCCGAACGGCGCGCCGGCCTTGCGGACCGACACGTTCACGTCCGCGCGCATCGATCCTTCCTGCATGTTCCCGTCGCAGGATCCGATCGCGCGCACGATTGCGCGCAGCGCGGCGACATAGGCCCCGGCCTCCGTCGGCGACCGCATGTCGGGCTTCGACACGATCTCCATCAGCGCCACGCCCGAGCGGTTGAGATCCACATAGGACCTATCCGGCGACAGGTCATGGATCGACTTGCCCGCATCCTGCTCCAGGTGGATGCGCTCGATCCCCACCATGGTGCGTGTGCCCTCGTCGGTTTCGATCAGAATCGATCCCTCGCCGACCACCGGGTGCTGATATTGCGAGATCTGATAGCCCTGCGGCAGATCAGCATAAAAGTAGTTCTTGCGGTCGAACCGGCTCCAGCGATTGATCTGCGCCCCCAGCGCAAGGCCCGTCCGCACCGCCTGGCGCACACATTCGCCGTTCAGCACGGGCAGCATGCCGGGCATGGCCGCGTCCACCAGGCTCACCTGGCTGTTCGGCGCGCCGCCGAATTCGGTCGCCGCGCCCGAAAAAAGCTTGGACTGCGAAATGACCTGGGCGTGGACTTCCAGCCCGATCACGAGTTCCCAGGGCCCCGTGCGGCCCTCGATCACATAGGGGTCTGCCATGCCGAGCCTCTTGGCGCGGCAGGGCGCGCAAGACAAGAGCGGAGCGGGGCGGGCTGCGCTTGTGCCCCACGTCCGGGGTGGCTACACCCGCATTGCAGCGCAGCAAGCGGCCGCGCAAAGCGATGGTCTGGCTGCTCCCGATACGCCGGGACAATGGCTGATCGGTCGCAACAGGGGATCGGGATGACGAACAGCATGACGCGTGGCATGCCGGCAGAGCCTGTCCGCCTGTGGGTCCCGGTGCTGATCTTCATGCTGATGCTGATCCCGCTGGCGCTGACGCCCATGATCCCGGCCGTTGACTTCAACGACCATCTGCTGCGCTACTGGATCCTGGCCGACAATGGCGCGACCCCGGCGCTGGCCGACAATTACAC
>JBKDAC010000201.1:0-5446 GCA_046316515.1 Sandaracinobacter sp.
GGGCCTGGCGCTCTGGATGTTCGGGCGCAAGCGGGGGCCGATTGTCGACTGGCTGAAGATCAAGTTCGGCTCCAACGAGCTGCTGCGCGAGGCCAATATCGCGGCCCTGAACGCGGGCCATGCCTATGGCGAGACCGCCGAGCTGTCGGGGCCACTGAAGCAGTTCCGGCTGGAGCCGGCCGACGCCGAACCGGGCCTTTATCGCACCATCACCGGCGCCGACGCGCTGGCGCTGGGCCTGGTGGCGGGGGCCAAGCTGTCGGGCCTGCCGATGTTCTTCGGCGGCTATCCGATCACGCCGGCGTCGGCAATCCTGCATGCGCTGGCAAGGTTGCGCGAGTTCGACGTGACGACCTTCCAGGCCGAGGATGAGATCGCCGCCATCGGCGCGACCATCGGGGCTGCCTATGCGGGCAATCTGGCGGTCACCTCCTCGTCGGGGCCCGGCATCGCGCTGAAGTCCGAGGCGATGGGGCTTGCGGTGATGACCGAGCTGCCGCTGGTGATCATCAACTCGCAGCGCGGCGGGCCCTCGACCGGGCTCCCCACCAAGACCGAGCAATCCGATCTCTATCAGGCCGTCTATGGCCGCAACGGGGACTGCCCGATGCCGGTGATCGCGGCGCGCAGCCCATCGGACTGCTTCGATGTCGCGATCGAGGCCTGCCGCATCGCGCTGGCCTATATGACGCCCGTCATGTTGCTGACGGACGGCTATATCGCCAACGCTGCCGAGCCCTGGAAGGTGCCCGAGGCGCATGATTACACGCCCTTCCCCGTGCATTTCCACGAGGACATGCCCGAGACCGGCAAGCTGAACCCCTATATGCGCGATCCGGAAACGCTGAAGCGCGTGTGGGTGAAGCCCGGCACGCCCGGTCTGATGCACAGGATCGGCGGGATCGAGAAGGGCTATGACAGCGGCAACATCGATTATTCCGACAGCAACCATCAGCGCATGACCGAGACGCGCAAGGCGAAGGTGGACGGCGTCGCCCGCACGATCCCGGCCCAGACGGTGGAGATCGGGAATGAACATGGCCCGCTTGTCGTCGTCGGCTGGGGATCGACCTATGGCCCGATCCGCCAGGCGGTGGAGCATGTCCGCAACCATGGCCATGACGTCGCGCACATCCATATCCGCCACATCTGGCCGTTTCCGGCGAACCTGGGCGCGCTGCTGAAGCGCTATGATCGGGTTCTGGTGCCGGAAATGAACACCGGCCAGCTGAAGACCCTGCTGCGCGACCAGTTCCTCGTCGACGCAAAGCCGCTGAACAAGGTGTCGGGCCAGCCTTTCCGCATCGCGGAGATCGAAGCGGCCATTGTCGGGATGCTGAGCCAGTGACAGCCGGCCTCAGGCTATTCTTCCGGATCGTGGACAGCGCGATGCTGCTCTACTGGGCCGCGAGCTTTGCTGCCTGCCTTGGGCTCGTCACGCTGCCAGCGGCCGCAATGTACGACGGCTATGGCACACAGATGGTGGACGCCTGGAACTGGTCCTTCCTTCCGCTCGACATCGCATTTGCGATGACCGGGCTGTGGAGCGTTCGGCTGCATCGCCAGCAGGACCCGCGCTGGCGCGGCCTTGCGATCGTGTCGCTGGTGCTCACCATGTGTGCCGGGGGCATGGCAATCGCCTTCTGGGTCCTGGCCGGAGACTTCAACTGGTCCTGGTGGCTACCGAACCTGATCCTGCTTCTTCTCCCTCTTCTCTGGCTGCCGCGCCTGCTGGCTTCGAACGACGAAGGCAGGCCTTCGCAATCGACAGGACAAGTCCAATGAATGAAGTCACCAAGATCGTCCCCGCCACCAAGCCCGACGACTGGGCATCCGACCAGGAAGTCCGCTGGTGCCCGGGCTGTGGGGATTATGCCATCCTGAAGGCCGTGCAGCGCACCATGCCCGAGCTGGGCGCGGAACCGCACAACACCGTCTTCATCTCAGGCATCGGCTGCTCCAGCCGCTTTCCCTATTATATGGAGACCTACGGCTTCCACACCATCCACGGCCGCGCGCCGACCATTGCGACGGGCGTGAAGCTCGCCAACCCCGAGCTCGATGTGTGGATCATCACCGGCGACGGCGACGGACTTTCGATCGGCGGCAACCACATGCTGCACCTGGTGCGCCGCAACCTCGACTGCCAGGTGCTGCTGTTCAACAACGAGATCTACGGCCTGACGAAAGGGCAATACTCGCCCACCTCGCGCACCGGCACACGCTCGCCCACCTCGCCGGCAGGCTCGCTGGAGCGGCCGGTGAAGCCCTGCGCCTTTGCGCTGGGCGCCGGCGGGCGTTTTGTGGCGCGCACCATCGATACGGCGCAGAAACATATGCCCGAGGTGTTGAAGCGCGCCTATGCCCACAAGGGCACCAGCTTCGTCGAGATCTACCAGAATTGCGTGGTCTACAACGATGGCGCGTTCGAACAGTTCACCGACAAGAAGTCGGCCGCAGTCACGCAGATCTGGCTGGAGCATGGCAAACCCATGCTGTTTGCGGGCGGCAGCCGGGGCCTGCACCTGAACCGCGAAAGCCTGCGGCTGGAAGTGGTCGACGTGGTCGACGGCGACGTCAGCGAAGTGATCGTCCATGACGAGACCAACAAGGCGGTCGCCGCCATGCTGATCGACATGCCCTTCCCCGAATTCCCGGTTGCGCTGGGTGTGCTGTATTGCGACCCTGCCACCAGCTTCGACGCGGCGATGGAGGAGCAGGCAGAGCGCGTCGTCGGCGACAAGGTGGCCGATTTCAACGCACTTCTGCGGCGCGGGCAGAGCTGGGAAGTTAAGGGCGAGCGCTGAGCGGGCGGACTGGGCGTTCCGGCACGAAAGAGGCCGCCTGATGCACTTTGCGCCGGACCGCGATATCAGTCGCCGCACCCTCCTTATGGGGACAGCCGGGCTGATGGCGCTGCCTGCGCCGGCGGCCCAGCAGGGGCCGCCAATCCCCGCCGGACCACGGGCGTGACGGCCTGCCCCGTGCCCGAAGTCGGGAAGAAAGTGCCCACGAGTGGCAACCGCCTCTATGCGGGGGGCACGGGCTGTCCTCCAGCTCGAAACTGCCGGTCGTCTTCCTGCACGGCGGGCCCGGCGGCTCGCACCTGGGGATGGTGGGCGCCCTGCCGCTGACCGACACGCGCCCGATGATCCTCTATGACCAGCTGGACTGCGGCTATTCGGACCGCCCCGGCGACCGCGCGAACTGGACGGTGGAGCGCTTCACCTCGGAGATCGACTCCATCCGCAACGCCTTCGGGCTGGATCGGTTCCACCTGTCGGGCACCAGCTGAGGCGGCACACTGGCGCTGGAATATGCGGCACGAAACCCCAAGGGCCTGGAAAGCCTGATCCTGCTGAGCCCGCCGGCATCTCGCGCGCGAGAAGCTGTCGCCGCTGCACCTTGCCTGCCAGGGCCGCAAGGACGAGCTGTTCAACCTCGATCTCTACATGGCGATGTGGGGGCCGAGCGAGTTCGTCGTGACGGGAAGGCTGGGCTATTATGACGGCGAGCATCCGCTGCCACAGGTGAATGCGCCCACCCTTCTGGCGAGCGGCGAGCATGACGAGGCGCGGTCCTCCACGCTGAAGGAGTTCGCCCGGCGGATGCCGGATGCGACCTACCGGATGGTGCCGGGATCGGGCACTGGGTGGAAAATGACCGCCCGGTCGAACACAATAAGCCGCTGAGGGACTGGCTGGCCGACAGGGCTTGAGATATCAGGTCCGCTGACCGGAGTTGACGGGACAGTTGCGCCCCAGGCTTGATTGGTTCAAGATACTCAGTATGCGGCATAGTGTTCCGCGAGGAGTTAAGATGCGACTGGCACTGATGTTGATTTCTGCTGTTTCACTCATGGCAGCAGCGCCTTCGAATGCTGAACAGCCCAATCAACTGACGCAGGGCATGGTCCAGATGACCTTGAAGGTCGGCGAAACGATGCAGCTTGAGGTTCTGGAAAAACTGGGGGCACCAAACATTACGACTCTGGATGCCCAAGGCCGGGAAGTTTGGGTTTATGACCGGCAGGCGACGGTCTCGGCAAATTCCAACTCGTCCTTTTCGATCGGACTGTTGTTCGGTGGCGCGGGTGGCGGCGTCGGTGGCGGGGCCGGAACTGGATTTGGAAAGAGCAAGAGCAAGAACGAGCAGACTCAACGGACGATGACGTTGATCATCAAGTTCGATGAAACCAAGAAGGTTGCAGATTTCAAGAGTCGGTCCAGCTCTTTCTAGAAGGTTCACGGAAGGTTTGCGTTACATGATGCGCTACACACTTAAGATCGTTTCGCTTGTTTCACTGTCTGTGCTAGCTGTCCCTGCCTCCGCTGAAGACGTCAAGCCGACAGGGCTTGCCCTGCAGCAGGTGCAGTCACGTGATTTCGAGGCCAATTACAAGATTTCATTTTCATCCGTGATGTCCGTTCTGCAGGACAGCGGCTACATTATCGAACAGGCCGACCGGGAGACAGGATTGATCGTGGCGGTCGGCGAGCCGAAATCCGCGATGAGCTACAACATATTCTGGGGCTTTGGCCGGAAGACGAAAACAGCCCGCGTTAGCGCGACGCTCGAGGAGATCAATCCCGGCCTGACGAAGATCCGCCTGAACTTCGTCGAAGTCGAAGGAAAGAGCGCCGGAAACGGGATCAACGCACAGTCAGGCAAGATGGTTGTCGATCCCGTTGTCTACAGGACAGCCTTCGAAAAGATCGAGCAGGCCATCTTCATTCGGACAGCCACCTCCGCACCAGCCGCGCCTGCACCTGCGGCATCAGCGCCTGTCAATCCGCAGTAGGGGCTAAACGCGAACGGGGGAAATTGCCCGTTCTTCGCGTAAGGGCCATTATGAGGCCCGGATGCATGCCCTGTTGAGCCCCGCGAATGATGCGGCCGTTGCCGCCGACCCCGCCACCCTGCTGGCGGTGCGCTGCGCCTCGGGCGATGCGCGGGCCTTCACCGAGCTTGCCAGAATGCTCGCCCGGCCGGCGCTTGGGGTCTGCATCCGGATCCTCAACGACCGGCAGCTGGCCGAGGATGCTGTGCAGGAGGCCCTTGCCCGGCTGTGGCGCGAGGCGAGCCGCTTCGATCCTGCGCGCGGCAGCTTCGCCGGCTGGTGGCGGCGGATGCTGATGAACTGTGCACTGGATGGGCGGCGTCGGCTGCGCCCGGCCGCCGGACTGGACGAGGCGGCCGAGATTGCCGATCCGGGCCAGACGCCTGCCGGCGCGGCGGAATCCGCCGATCTTGCCGCGCGCGTGCAGGCGGCGGCGGCCGAGCTTCCCGAACGGCAGCGCGCAGCGCTGGCCCTGTTCCACGGCGAGGGCCTGACCATGCAGGAGATCGCCGACGCGCTGGAGACCAGCGAGAAGGCCGTGGAAGGGCTGCTGCTGCGCGGCCGCGCGGCCCTGAAGACGAAACTGATGGACCTGAAGGACGAAAT
>JBKDAC010000202.1:0-17945 GCA_046316515.1 Sandaracinobacter sp.
GAACCCCGAATGGCAGGAAAAGCTGCGCGAGGAAGTAGACCAGGTGCGCGGGCGGCACGGGAATAGCCTGCCCTATGAAGCGCTCGGCGAGCTGGAACTGGTGGAGATGGCGTTCAAGGAATCGCTGCGGCTGATCCCGCCGGTGCCGATGATCCCGCGCCGAGCGGTGAAGGACTTCGAGTTTCAGGGCCTGAAGATTCCAGCCGGGTCTGGCGTGGGGATCAATCCGCTTTATACCCACCACATGGCCGAGCATTGGCCAGATCCGGAGCGGTTCGACCCGCTGCGTTTTACCACCCAGATGTCTGCCAACCGGCACAAATATGTGTGGGTGCCGTTCGGCGGCGGGGCACACATGTGCCTGGGGCTGCACTTTGCCTATATGCAGGCCAAGGCCTTCTTCTTCCACCTGCTGTCCAACTACCGGATCCAGCTGCCGGAGGGCTATGAGGGTGCCTTCAACATGGTGCCCATCCCGCGGCCGAAGGACGGCCTGCCGGTGACGCTGCTGCCCAGATGACGGCTGTAGCTGCGTCGAAGAGGCGCTGGCTGTGGGTGGTGCTGGCTGTGCTTGCGCTGCTGGTGGGGGCGTTCCTGCTGCTGCGAACGCCGGACGTGCCGGTGGACGAGCTGAAGGCGCGCTATGCCTCGCCCGCGTCGCAGTTCTTGGAGGTCTCGCCTGGCTTCTTCGTGCATGTGCGCGACGAAGGGCTGCGCCAAGCCCCAGCCTTGTTCCTGGTGCACGGCTCCAACGCGTCGCTGCACACCTGGGAGCCCTGGGTCGAGCGGCTTAGCCGCAAATACCGGATAGTCAGCCTGGACCTGCAGGGCCATGGGCTGACCGGGCCCATCCCCAGCGGCTGCTATACCACCGAATGCATGGCGGACACCGTGGAGGCCGTGCGGGCGAAGCTGGGGATCGAGCGGATCGCGATTGCGGGCAACAGCATGGGGGGCGGCGTCAGCGTCGCCTATGCGCTGGCCCACCCCGACCGGGTGTCGGCGCTGATCCTGGTGGATGCCGGCGGCGCGCCGGTGAAGCGGCCCGAGCCGCCGCCGATCGGCTTCCGGATCGCCTCCTCGCCGCTGATCGGGCCGATTGCGGCGCAGATCACGCCCAAGGGCCTGGTGGCCGAGACATTGGAGCAATCGGTGTCGGTGAAATCCGTCGCCAGCGAAGAGGCTGCCACGCGTTACTGGGAACTGCTGCGGCGGCCCGGCAACCGCGAGGCGACCATGCAACGCTGGGCGCAGGGGTGGACCCGCTTCTCGGCGCAAGGGCTTGCACCCCTGAAGGGGATTCCCGTGCTGATCCTGTGGGGAAAGGAGGACAGGCTGATCCCGGCATCGGCCGCCGACTGGTTCAAGCAGGCGCTGCCGCAATCGGAGGTGCTGGTCTATCCGGAAATCGGGCACATCCCGCAGGAGGAAGCGCCGGACCGGAGCGCGGCGGACCTGGATGCCTTCCTGGGCCGGGCCCTTACGCCCCCTGCCCTTCAGGCGGCCGCCTGATCCATCCGGGATAGCCGGTCGCGGGAGAAGGCCTCCACACGGCCCTCGGAAATCGCATCGCGAAGCCCCTGCATCAGCTGCTGGTAGTGCCAGATGTTGTGCTGGGTCAGCAGCATGGGCCCCAGCATCTCCTCGGCCTTGAACAAGTGGTGCAGATAGGCCCGGCTGTAGTGCACGCAGGTGGGGCACGGGCATTCGGGATCAAGCGGGCTGGTGTCTTCCGCGTGGCGGGCATTCCTGAGATTGAGCGTGCCGGTGGTCACGAAAGCCTGCGCCGTGCGGCCCGAGCGTGTGGGCAGCACACAATCAAACATGTCGACTCCGCGCAGCACAGCGCCGATGATGTCGGAGGGCTTGCCGACGCCCATTAGATAGCGGGGGCGGGCGGCGGGCAGCATGTCGGGGGCGTAATCCAGCACCTCGAACATCGCGTCCTGGCCCTCACCCACCGCAAGGCCGCCGATCGCATAGCCTTCAAAGCCGATCTCAATGAGCCGTTCGGCCGATTCCCGGCGCAGGTCGCGGCAGAGGCTGCCCTGCTGGATGCCGAACAGGGCGGGCGCGGGGTTTTCGAGGAAGGCGTCGCGCGAGCGCCTGGCCCAGCGCATAGAGAGGCGCATGGAATTGCCCGCCTGTTCGTGGGTGGCGGGGTGCTTGGTGCACTCGTCGAAGGCCATCACGATGTCGGAGCCGAGCAGGCGCTGGATCTCGATCGAGCGTTCGGGGCTGACGAAATGCTTCGAGCCGTCGACGTGGGACTGGAAGCTGACGCCCTCCTCCCGCATCTTCACGAGGCTGCCCAAGCTCATCACCTGGAAGCCGCCGCTGTCGGTGAGGATTGGCCTGTCCCAGTTCATGAAGCGGTGGAGGCCGCCGAGACGGGCCATGCGCTCGGCACCGGGGCGGAGCATCAGATGGTAGGTGTTGCCAAGGATGATGTCGGCGCCGGCGGCCCGCACCTGTTCGGGGTGCATGCCCTTCACGGTGGCCGCCGTGCCGACGGGCATGAAGGCGGGCGTGCGGATGGTGCCGCGGTCCGTTTCGATCGCGCCGGTGCGGGCGCGGCCGTCGGTTGCGTGGATGTGGAAGTCGAAGCGGTTCATCGCGCTTGCGCCTAGGCGAGGATGCGGAAGCTGTCGATGATCCAGCGGTGGACGGCGGCGACGCGCGGGGTGCGGCGGACGTCCTTGTGGGTGACGAGCCAGGGGGTGCGGGGCGCCGGCGGGTCAGGGATGGGGAGCTCCACCAGGCCCTCGGCCAGTGCGAAATGGGCGGGGAGCAGCGCGAGGCCTGTGCCGGCGACGGTGGCGGGCTTGCGCAGAGCGTGGGGCTGTATGCGGCAGGCGCGGCCGTGGCGCTGGGGGCTGGCGAGGTGCTGTATCTCGACGATGATCCCGGCCGGCGCGCGCGGGCCGAGGCGCTGGGTGCCAAGGCCGAGCCGCTGGCTCTGGACGAGGGCCGGACGGCAGGCGAGCAGTATGAGGTGGTGGTGGAAGCGAACGGATTGTCTCAGGCGCTCGCCTTTGCGGTGCAGTCGACGGGGGCGAACGGATACCTGACGTCGGTTGCGATCCATCTGGCGCCCGAAACGCCGATCCCGCTGACGCGCGCCTATTACAAGGGGCTGACCTTCAACACCTCGCGCGTGCATTCGCGCAGCACCCTGCCCGGCGTGCTGGAATGCCTGGCCTGCGGAAAACTGAAGGCCGAAGCGGTGACGCACCGCTGTGCGACATTTGCAGATGCGCCCGAGGCCCTGATGGACCCGGGGCCGAAGATCCTGTTTCAGCCCTAGGCAATGAAGGGCCGCAGGCGGAGCCAGTGCGCGGCCTTGTCGGCTGCGCGAACGGGCCCGCGTGATGGCGGCCTGCTGCTTGCGGGTGCCGGCTTTCGCCGCCATGGTCCGAACGCACGAATTCTATGGATGCGTTCATGTTCCAGCCCACGCTTGCGCCTTTTCCGGTGGCATTTTCACTGGCGGGATTCCTGTTCGGGGCCACGATGGCGGGATTGGCGCTGCTGCTGCGCAGCCCTTCGGCCAGCAAGCCCGATCCCCGCCACGCGCCCGAAGCCTGGGCCAGGGCGGGTGTGTTCGGCCTCCAGTGGCCGCGCCCGGTGGATGGATCGGCAAATGCTGCGCTGGTGCTTATGATCCTGCTGGCAGCCGGGTTCGCCGGCAGTGCTGTGCCACGGCTGGCGAACAGCATGCTCGATCGATCTGCCGGGCAGTGGCACGTCGTGGAGGTTGTTGATGCCGACAGGGTGAGGTCGGCAGGCAGGAGGCGCCCCCTGCCGGACCGGCACTTTGCGGTCGTGGCCTCCCCTGCCCCGCCGCATCTTCCGGTCCGCGTGCCGATCATCGAACCCGATGGCGACATCGTGGGGATGTGCATCGGCATGCGGGTGCATCCGGGTGTGCTGAACGCACCCTGGTATCAGGCCAACACCGCGCCGCGCCCGTGCCCCGATCAGGGGAGCAGCAGCGACGAATCCCCATAGCTGTAGAAGCGGTAGCCCTGCCGGATGGCGTGGGCATAGACCGCGCGCATGGTGTCGAGGCCCATGAGGGCGCTGACGAGCATGAAGAGCGTGCTTTTCGGCAGGTGGAAGTTGGTCATCAGCCCGTCGATGCCGCGGAACCTGTAGCCCGGTGTGATGAAGATATCCGTTGTGCCGGTGAAAGGCTCCAGTGCGCTCGCCTCCAGCAGGCGCAGCGAGGTGGTGCCGACAGCGATGATCCTGCGGCCTTCGGCCCTGGCGGCCTTCAGCCGGGCGGAAACATCATCGGGCACCCTGCCCCATTCGGCATGCATGCGGTGGTCTGCCGTGTCGTCCACCTTCACCGGCAGGAAGGTGCCGGCACCCACATGCAGCGTGACCGTTTCGCGCTGGACGCCGGCGGCATCCAGCGCGGCGAGCAGTTCGGGCGTGAAGTGGAGACCAGCGGTAGGGGCGGCGACGGCGCCATCCTCGCGCGCATAGATGGTCTGGTAATCGGCCTTGTCCTGGGCGTCGATGCCACGCTTACGGGCGATGTAGGGCGGCAGCGGCATCTGGCCGGCGCGTTCCAGCGCGACTTCCAGCGGGTCCGGGCTTTCGAAGCGCCAATGGACTTCGCCGCCCTCGCGCTTGTCCACCACAACGCCATCAAGGCCGGGGCCGACATGGCTGCGGTCGTCCGGCTTCAGCTTGCGCGCGTTGCGCACGAAGGCGAGCCATTCGTGGGTGCCGAGGCGCAGGTGAAGCGTGACGTCGATCGCGGCGTCGCCCTTCCTGCCGAACAGCTGGGCGGGGATGACGCGGGTGTCGTTGAACACGAGCACATCGCCCTTGCGCAGCAGCGCGGGCAGGTCGCGGACGATATGGTCAGACATCTGGCCACTGTTCACCTGCAGCAGGCGGGCCGAGTCCCGCGGGTTCGCCGGGCGCAGGGCAATCCGCTCGTCCGGCAGGTGAAAATCGAAATCATTGACACGCATGGGCGGGGCAATGGCCGCTGGCGCGCCTGCGTTCAAGAGGCTGTGGCTTCGAAGCCCTGGAAGCGAACGGCACCGAGCGTGCCCAGGGCCCAGCGTTGTCGAACAGCGCGGGCAGGAGGCTTTCGAGATCTGCATCGGCGCCCGCCATTCGGTACGCATTGCACCCGATGTCGCCGACCGAGACGGGCAAAGCATCGGATTTCCTATTTCACCCAACGCGACTTCACACTGCTGGGCGAACAGATGACGATCAGGACTCCGGCAGCGCGTCAGTTGCGGGGGGGCTGCGCCTGCTGGAGCAGCTTGGCCGCCTCGGCGGCGACCGGGTCAATGGCCGGCCTGGGTGCCGGGAAGGCCGGTGGCGGCTTGTTGTCGGCGCCGATCGAGGCCTGGAGGATGCGGGCGGGGTTTGCCGGCGGTTCGCCGCGTTCGATGGCGTCCACCCACTGCATGCCCGAGATGACCCGCCCGAAGACCGTGTAGGTGCGGTCGAGGCGCAGGAGCGGCAGGAACATGATGAAGAACTGGCTGTTCGCGCTGTCGGGCTCTTGGGTGCGGGCCATGGAGACGGCGCCGCGCACATGGGGCAGCTCGTTGAATTCCGCCTTCAGGTCGGGAAGGTCAGACCCGCCCTGCCCTGTTCCCTTGGGATCGCCGGTCTGCGCCATGAAACCGTCGATCACGCGGTGGAAGATGACGCCGTTGTAGAAGCCCTGGCGCGTCAGGGTCTTGATGCGCTGCACATGGTTCGGTGCAGCCTGCGGGCGGAGCATGATGGTGACGCGTCCACCGGTCGACAGGTCGAGATGGAGGATATTCTCGGGATCGATGGCCGGCAGCGAGGGCGAGGCCATCACCTGCGTCTGCGGAGCTGCCGGATCGGCCTTGGGCGGCGAATCCTGCGGCAGCTGGGCAAGCGCGGGGGCCGCGAGGACGAAGGCCGCCAGGGCTGCGAGCAGGTGCCAGGTCATGGATGATGTTCCTTGCGCGCGGCAGCTTGCGGCAGGCTGAATGGCGAAGTCCAAGCGATCAGCCCCTTGCCGTGTTGGCGGCGACGCGCGCACGCATGTCGGCGGCGATTCCGGGCGAGACGAACTTGTCGATCGCCCCGCCATAGGCGGCGATTTCCTTCACCAGGCGCGAGGCGATGGGCTGCAGCGCGACATCGGCCATCAGGAAAACCGTTTCGATGGAGCTGTTCAGCTGCTGGTTCATGCCGGCCATCTGGAACTCATATTCGAAGTCGGCGACCGCGCGCAGGCCGCGGACGATGACCGAGGCGCCCTGCGCCTCGGCAAAGTGCATCAGCAGCGCATCGAACGACACCACCGACACGTTCGGGATGCCGGCAGTTTCGCGCTGGACGTGGGCGACCCGCTCCTCGATCGTGAAAAGCGGCGACTTGGACGGGTTGGTGGCGACGCCGATGATCAGGCGGTCGACCAGCCTGGCGCCGCGCCCGATGATGTCCATGTGGCCCAGGGTGACGGGATCGAAGGTGCCGGGATAGACGCCGATGCGCATGTTCACCTGTCCCTCTCGGTCATATAGTGGTCGGGCTTGCGGTTCACTTCGTTCACCGGTCCCTCTCAATGGCAAAGCGCGCGATGGCGCGCAGCAGGTCCGCCTCGGGCCCGAAGCCCTGCAGATGGTGAATGGCCTGGTCGATCAGCATCTCGGCCTGCGAGCGGGCGCGCTCCACGCCCAGCAGCGACACGAAGGTGGACTTGTTCGCCTCGCCGTCCTTGCGCAGCGCCTTGCCGGCGGCCGCGGGATCGCCTTCCACATCCAGCAGGTCGTCTGCGATCTGGAAGGCAAGGCCGAGGTCGCGGGCATAGCCCTTCAGCTTCAGCCGGGTCTGCGGCCCGACCTTGCCCATAATCGCACCGGCTTCCACCGAGAAGCCGATGAGAGCGCCCGACTTCAGCTGCTGCAGGCGGGGGGTGGTGGACAGGTCGAAGCTCTTCGTGTCGGCGGCGATATCCATCATCTGCCCGCCAGCCATTCCGGCCGGGCCCGACGCGCGGGCGAGTTCGAGCACCAGCTCGGAGCGGACGAAGGGATCCTCGTGCGTTGCCTCGTCGGCCAGAAGCTCGAACGCCACTGCGAACAAGCTGTCGCCCGTCAGAACGGCGATGCCCTCGTCGAAGGCCTTGTGGACGGTCAGCTTGCCGCGGCGCAGATCATCATCGTCCATGCAGGGCAGATCATCGTGCACCAGCGAATAGACATGGACGAGCTCGATCGCGCAGGCAACGCGGAGTGCGCGTTCGCGGTCGACATTGAACAGATCGCAGGCGGCGACCACCAGCAGGGGCCGCATGCGCTTGCCGCCGCCGATCACGGCATAGCGCATGGCTTCATACAGCATGGCGCGCGGATCTTCGGGCACGGGAAACAGCCGGTCAAAACGGGCGTCGACCTGCTGGCTGATCGCATCGAGTGCGGGTTTCAGATGGTGGCTTGCCTGCATCGGGTGACGTGCCTCAACCACCGAAGGGGGCTTCGCCGACGGGCCGGCCGTCGGAATCGAGCTGGAGCTGCGCGATGCGGGCCTCGGCGGCTCCCAGTTTCGCCTCGCAATGCGCCTTCAGCGCCTGCGCCTCCTCGTACAGGCCGATCGCAGCTTCGAGCGGAGCATCGCCCGATTCCAGCTGCTTGACGATTGCCTCCAGGCGCTGGAGCGCTGCCTCGAAACTCAGCGTTGAAATGTCGGTACTCGAAGCCATGCAATCTCCCGGATCAACGGTCTTCTGGACGGCGCGGATTGACCGGTCAAGCCGCTTGCCGCCGGTGCTTGCCCTGTTGCGCGGCGGCTTCTAGCGTCGGCACACTTTGGATCGGGAACACATCTTCATGCGCATGCTCTTCCTCGCTGGTCTTCTGGCAGCAACACCAGCGTCGGCTGCTGTCCCTCTGGCCAGCGTGGAGGCGCGGACCGATGCGGTGGAGGCGCGCGTGATCGGCTGGCGGCGCGACATCCACCAGAACCCCGAGCTCGGGAATCGCGAGGTCCGGACGGCCGCTCTGGTGGCCGCCCACCTTCGGAAGCTGGGCTATGAGGTGCGCGAGAAGGTGGGCGTGACCGGGGTTATCGGCATCCTGAAGGGCGGCAAGCCCGGCGGGGTGGTGGCGCTGCGGGCCGACATGGATGCGCTGCCGGTGAAGGAGGCGACCGGCCTGCCCTTTGCTGCCACCGTGACGTCCACCTACCTGGGGCAGACGGTAGGGGTGGCGCATGCCTGCGGGCATGATGCCCATGTGGCAATGCTGATGGGGGCTGCCGAGGTGCTGGCCGGGCTGAAGGCGGAGATTCCGGGCACCGTGATGCTGATCTTCCAGCCCGCCGAAGAAGGGCCGCCGCCGGGCGAGGAAGGCGGCGCGCGGCTGATGCTGAAGGAAGGCGCGTTCACACCACTGAAGCCCGATGCGGTGTTCGGGATCCATGTGTGGCCTGCCAGGGCCGGAACGCTGAACTGGCGGCCCGGCCCGATGATGTCGGCTGCGGATACCATGCGGATCACACTGACGGGCGTGCAGACCCATGGGGCAGTGCCGTGGCGCGGAACGGACGTGGTGGGCCAGGCGGCCGCCACAGTGCAGGAGCTGAACCGGTTGGTGACCCGCACCGTGAACCCGGCCGAGACCCCCACAATCCTGTCGGTTGCAACGATCAACGCGGGCGTTCGCCACAACATCATTCCGGACAAGGCCGAACTGTCGGGCACGCTCAGGACCTTTGATTCGGCCCAGCGGGACAGGTTGAAGCTGGACATCGAGAAGAGCGTGACGGGGTTGGCGGCATTGTACGGCACAGAGGCAAAGGTTTCGTTCACCCAGGCGGGCGCGCTCACCTACAACGAGCCGGCGCTCGCCGCCTGGATTGCCGGGCCGTTGACGGAAGCGGCCGGCAAGGACGGGATCAACCCCGCGGCCAGCCCTGTCACGCCGTCGGAAGATGTGAGCCTGTTCATGAACGAGGTCGGCGGGGTCTATTATTTCCTCGGGATCAGCCCGGACGGGGTAGCGCCCGAAAATACGCCGCCCAACCACAGCCCGCTGTTCACGGTGAACGAAGCCGCGCTGAAGGTGGGGGTTAAGGCGCATGTACTAAGCGCGGTCCGCTTCCTGGAGCAGCAGCCGCCGCGGGATCATGTTCGAAGGCCCTAGCCGGCCTTCGCGCGCTCCTCGGCTGCCAGCTCCTTGCGACTGAGCTTGCCGATCATCGTCTTGGGCAGGCTTTCACGCACCTCGACACCAACTACCTTCTCGTGCTTGCCCAGGCGCGCGTTGAGCCATTTCGCGAGCGCCTCGCCATCCACGGTGGCACCGTCCTGCAGCGTGACGAAGGCCTTGGGGCGCTCGCCCAGATAGGCATCGGGCACGCCGAGCACGATCGCGTCCTTCACCTGATCATGGGCATAGAGCTGGTCCTCCACCTGGGATGGGAAGACCTTGAAGCCGCCGACGATGATCATGTCCTTCAGCCGGTCGACGATCCGGTAATAGCCGTCGGAGTCCACCTCCGCGACGTCGCCCGTCCTGAGGTAACCGTCTGCGAAGACACCGGAATTGTCGCGCTTCCAGTAGCCCTGCATCATCTGCGGTCCCCTGAAGGCGAGTTCGCCGCTCTCGCCCGCTGCGGCGAGCTTCGACGGATCATCCTTGTCGAGCAGGCGGATGTGGGTGCTGGGGATGGGCTGGCCGATGGTGCCGGGCTTGCCACCCGTCGCATAGGGGTTGACGGACACCACGCCCGAGCTTTCGGTAAGGCCATAGCCTTCGACGAGCTTTGCGCCGGTGACAGTCTCGAAGGCAGCCTTCAGCGGCTCGGGGCATGGCGCCCCGCCCGAGATGCAGATGCGGATCGACGACAGGTCGTGGCAGCGGATGTCGGGATGGTCCAGCATCGCGCGGTACATGGTGGGGACGCCGGGTAGCGCGGTGATCTTCGTGCGCTCGATGGCCGAGAGCGCCGCCTTTACCTCGAACTTCGGCAGCAGCACCATCATTCCGCCATTCAGGATAGTGCGGTTCATGATGCAGGTGTGCGCGAAGATGTGGAACAGCGGCAGCGCAGCGAGGATCCGGTCGGGCCCACCCGGCTGGTCGTCGAGCGCATTCACCTGCTGCGCATTGACCGACAGGTTGGCGTGGGTGAGCATCGCCCCCTTGGGCGTGCCGGTGGTGCCACCGGTGTATTGGAGGAGCGCGATGCTGTCCGGATCTGCCCGTTCTGCGCCCGTGAATTCGGGGTTTGCAATCAGGTCGGCGAAGGCGAGGTGGTGCACATCCTTGACAAAGCGGCTACGGTCGCCACCCTTCAGCAGGCGATAGAAGAAGCCCTTGGCCGGCGGCAGTGCCTCGGCCACATTGCCGATGATCAGCGTTTTCAGGCGGCTGCTGGCCAGCACGGTCTCGATGGTCGGAAGCAGCGCCTTGACGTCGAGCGTGACCATCACGTCGGCTTCGCTGTCCTCGACCTGGGCGCGCAGTTCCTCGGCGGTATAGAGGGGCGAGAAGTTGGCGAGGCGGGCGCCTGCCAGCCAGGCGCCATAGGCCGCGATCACATAGTGCGGGCAATTGGGCAGGAACAGGCCGACGGTGCAGCCGGGGCCAACACCGAGCGCCCGGAAGCCGGCCGCCGCCCGCCGGACCTGCGACGCCAGTTCGGCATAGCGGGTGACCCGACCCATGAAATCGATTGCAGGCGCCCGCGGGACGCGCGCTGCCGTCTGAAACAGGGTGTCCGGCATCCAGCGCGGTTCGAAGACGGTGTCGAACGGGACGGGGTGCCCGTAGGTCATCGCGCGACCCTCAGGGCTTGCGGACCGCTGTGATCTTCACCTTCACTGAAACCGGAAAGCCTACCCATGCGCCCTCTGCATCACTGTCCATGCCGATTTTGAAGCTTCGGCGATCGAGAATTGTCTGCCCTGTCATCACGGCCGCATTGCCATTGATTGCGAGGGTGAACGGCAGGCTGACGGGAACAGAGAGCCCCCGCATCGTCAGCGTGCCCTTGGCGAGATACTGGCCAGGCTTCACCTGCGTGAAGCTGGCAGCCTGGAAGCGGGCGGTCGATGCCTTCTTCACGTCGAACCAGTCGCTCCCCGGAAGGCTGCCGTTCACCTGCTTGTCGGCGGTGGTGGCGGCCGACAGGTCGATGACGGCATCGACCCGCGCGTCGGCCAGCTTGGCCGGATCGAAGACGATGCTGGCGGTGAACTTGGGGAAGCGCCCCTCGACATCCGCACCGTTCCACTTGGCCGAGAAGCCGAGGCTCGACTGGGCGGGCACGACAGCCCAGTTGTTGGCAGCGACCGGCGCGGCGATCGCAAGGGCGACGAATAGCGGAACCAGTCTCATCATGCGGGCCCCCGGCGAACAAACGGGAGCATGCGGGCGAGCACGTCGTCGCGGTCCATGAAATGGTGCTTCAACGCAGCGCCGACATGCAACGCGAACAGCCCGGCACCCGCAAACGCAATGATCTCGTGCACTTCGGACGCGGCGCCGCTTGTCGCCTTGCTGGTTTCCACCGGCAGGTGCGGCCATTCGAATAGGCCGAACCAGAGGGTCGGGAAACCCAGGGGGCTTGCCGACACCATGATCCAGCCCGTCAGCGGCACCAGGATCATGACCGCATAGAAGGCCCAATGAGTGGCCTTGGCGAGCAGGCGCTCGAACGGGGTCATGTGCCCGGGCAGTGCCGGTGTCCCGCTGACCAGGCGGGTTGCCAGCCGCAGCAGGCTGAGCATCAGGATGGTGAGCCCCACCGACTTGTGGAATTGCACGATCTGGAAGCCCAGCTGCTTCTGTTCGGGCGTCGCGGTGGGTTCCAGCAGGTCCCCCATGAACAAACCGCCGGCGAAGTTGCCGATCAGGAGCAGGGCAATCAGCCAGTGCAGCGAAATGGCCGTCCGGCTGTAGCTGCTCCGCGCCGTTCCGGTCACTTCTTGAAGAACTCCGCTTCGATGATCACGGTCACTTCGTCGCCAATCGGGCCCTGCAGCACGGTCGAGCCGAAGTCCGAGCGATTGAACTTGCCCGTGGCGCTGAAGCCGACGACCGGGATCTTGCGGAAGGGGTGCACCATTGCGCCGTTCAGCGTGACATCGAGTACGACCGGCTTGGTGACGCCCATCATGGTGAGGTTGCCGGTCAGCTTGCCGGTCTTGGCGCCGGTCGCCTTCAGGCTGGAGGACTTGAAGGTGATGGCCGGATGGTCGCCCGCCTGCAGAAATTTCTCGGCGATCACCTTGTCGAAATCCTCCTTTTCGGGGAAGGGGAAGTCCGTCTTCACCGAACGGGGATCGATCGTGACGGCGATGGTCGACTTGGTGGGGGTCACCGGGTCCAGCATCAGCACCATGTCGAAGCCGGTGAAGCGGGCCGTATAGTGGGACAGGCCCAGGTGCGTCACCTTCCAGATGATGCTGGCGTGCGTCTTGTCGAGCACATATTCACCGGCCGGTACGTCGATCTTGGCGGCCTGTGCCGCCGCAGGTGCGGCCGTAACGACCATGAGGGCCATTGCTGCGGTGAAGGTCAGCTTGAACATGAAACCCCTGCTCCTGTCTCTGAGGCCGGAACTCGAATCCTCGACTGCGGCGGAGACTAGACGGGCCCCGCCTGCGCGGCAAGCACAGGCGGGGCCCGACGGACGAGAGGGGCAGCAGGCGCTGCCCGATCGCTGGGCTCAGCCCTTCGCGAGCTCGGGGTTGGCGAGCGCAAAGAGGTTGCGGATTTGCGAGAGCGAGAAGAGATGCGCATAGACGAGGCCGAGCATGCCGTTCTGCACCATCTTGCGGGCCTGGTCGCCGCGGATGTTCTGCAGCTTCTTCTCGTCGACCATCTTGAAGCCGGCGAAGGTGGCGGGCTGGTCCATGCCCGGGTTCTGGATCTGCGCCTGGCCGTCCATCAGCAGGCCCAGCTTGGTCAGCTCGTCCATGAAGCTCTTGGTGCGAGCAACCGCCTGTTCGAACTGCTCGCAGAAGCCGAGGATGTTCTTGGTGGTCTCGCTGGGTTGCTTGTCGGCATCGAACAACTTGTTGTCGGCGTCTTCAGTCACAAGGCCGGCCTGGTCGTCGAAGACGAGGCTGAGCACGTCGGCGTCGGGGGACAGGCGGGCAAGCATGAACGGGTGGCGGCGGATATAGGCCGGCACATAGGCGCCTTCGGTCCACTTGCCGTCGGCGTCGACGAAGAGATTCTCGCCTTCACGCAGGCCGACGAGGGCCAACGGTACGCCTTCGGGGCCGTCGGAAAAGACGATCGGGAAGTTGCGCTGCACCATCACGAACTCATCGACCGTAACAGGCACGGCGTGGGTGGCGCGGGCAAAGCCCAGCTCGTGCCGTTCCAGGATGCCGTGGTTGGCGTGCAGGTCCGATGTCAGCGGAATGAGGTTCTGATAGAAAAGCGGAAGCTGGGCGTTGGGTTGGCTGGCCATCGAGAGTTCCTGTTGCAGTTCGAAAAAGGGCGCCGGAGCCGCAAGTTCGTGCGACATCGGCGCCGGTCAGGCGGCGGCTCTAGCCTGCCCAGGCTGTGTGCGCAAGCAAGGGGCGGTCCCGCTGCAGTCGGGACGGCGCATCAGGGCAGCAACTTGCCCGGGTTCATGATTCCGGCCGGATCGAGCGCTGCCTTGATGGCGCGCATCGCGGCCAGCCGGGCCGGGTTGCCCAGCCGGCCGAGTTCGGCGCGCTTCAGCGTGCCGATACCATGTTCGGCCGAGATGGAGCCGCCGAATTCGGCGATGAGGTCGTGGAGCCGCTTGCGGGCGGCCTCCCCTGTTGCGGCAAGCCAGGCGCGGCCCTCGCTCAGTGGCGGGCGGATGTTCCAGTGCAGGTTACCGTCGCCCAGATGGCCGAAGACGAAGGGCCGGCTGCCAGGAAACTCGTTTGCCATCAGCGCCTCGGCCCGGATGTGGAAAGCGGCGAGGTCGGCCACGGCGACCGATATGTCATTCTTCACGGCCCCGCCCTCGCGCTTTTCCGCCTCGGGGATGGCTTCGCGCAGGGCCCACAGGGCATCGCCCTGGGCCACCGAGCCGGCAAGAACGGCATCGGCAATCTCGCCAGCCGAGGCGGCATCGGCGAGCAGCTCTTCCAGCAGGAACGCCTCAGCGTCGAGTTCGATCAGGGCATGCCAGGGGTGCGTGCCCTGCAGCGGCCGGCGGGCGCCGGGCAGATGTTGCAGCACCAGGTCATGCGCTGCAGCCGAGATCAGCTCGAAGCTCTCCACCGCCTCCCCTGCCCCCCGGCGCAGGCGGGCGAGAAGGGCGAGCGCGGCCTCGGGTGTTGCAAGGCCCACCCAGGCGATGCTGCGCGCACGTTGTGCGGGCACCAGCCGCAGCACGACGCGCGTCACGATGCCCAGCGTGCCCTCCGCCCCGATCAGCAGCTGCTTCAGATCATAGCCGCTATTGTCCTTACGCAGCGCGGAGAGCTGATCGAGCACGGATCCGTCGGGCAGCACGGCCTCCAGCCCCTGCACCAGGGCGCGCATCGTGCCATGGCGCAGCACCTGCACGCCGCCGGCATGGGTGGCCCCCAACCCGCCGATGGTGGCCCTCCCCTTGGCGCCCAGCGAAAGGGGAAAGCGACAGCCCACCGCCTCGGCTGCGGCATGCACGTCCGACAGGATCGCGCCTGCTCCCGCCCGCAGCGACAGGCCGGCAGGATCGACCGCGTCGATGGCGTTCAGCCGGCGCAGCGAGACCACGACCGCAGGCCCGGCATTCACGGGTTCCGGCACGCCGGCGCCGACAAGCCCGGTGTTGCCGCCCTGCGGCACCAGGGCGACCCCATGACGCCCGGCCCAGCGCACGATGGCAACGACATCCTGCGTGCCGCGCGGCAGCAGCAGGGCGTCGGCCGTCCCCGTCTTCTGACCGCGCCAGTCGGTCAGATGCGGGGCGAGATCGGTGGCTTCGGTCCGGACGAGGTCGCCCGGCAGCTCTGTCAGGGCCGCGCCGAACCGGGTGGTGCCCACGCGCTATTCCTTGACGAGATTGTCGATCTTGGCCTGCAGCGCGCGAAGCTCGTCCTTCAGGGCCTTCAAATCGTCCTCGCTGCCTGCCCTGGGGGCGGCGGCCTCCGGCGTGTCGCCCTTGGGAACGGCGCCCGTCGCCCACATGTCGGTCGCGGCCTTCATCATGGCCATGTTCTGCCGGGCCAGCGCCTCGAACGGGTTGGCGCCGCCGCCCATCATGCCCATCATCGTGCTGCGCACCTGTTCCTGGTTGCGCCGGAACGCCTCCATCGAGGCCTCCAGATAGTGCGGCACCATCGCCTGCATCTGGTCGCCGTACATGGCGATCAGTTGGCGCAGGAAGCTGACCGGCAGCAGGGTCGTGCCGCGATTCTCTTCCTCGACGATGATTTGGGTCAGCACGCTGTGCGTGATGTCGTCGCCGGACTTGGCGTCCACCACCTTGAACTCGCGGCCCTTGCGGGTCATCGCAGAGAGATGTTCCAGCGTGATGTAGCTGGAACTTTCGGTGTCATACAGTCGGCGATTCGCGTATTTCTTGATGATGACCGGGGCGATATCGCCGTCGACAGCGGGGCTGGTGGGCATGGACATCCATTTCCGGAACGGGGGGAGCTCGGCCCGACTTAGCATGTGCAGCAATTGCCGGCAAATCGTAGCACACGCCTGCCCTGCCGCACCCAATGGCTGACTCCGTCCGCAGCGCCCGACAGGCCGTTCCAAGGGGCCGCGGCCCGCATCCGCTGCCGCTGTTCCTGTCGCTGGCAAGCCGGCGGCTGGGCGCCGAGCCCGAGCGTCTGGCCGCCGTGCTGGAGGGGCTGCGCCGTTACCAGCAGGCGCCCGCCCCGCAGCCGATGCCCCCGATGGCCGAGCTTGCCCGACGGGGCGGCGTCAGGTTGCTGGAGGTCGGCGGGCAGGCGGGGCCCCCAGCCCTGGTGGTCGTACCGTCGCTAATCAACGCGCCGGCGGTGCTGGACCTGGCACCGGGCCGTTCACTGGTGCGATATCTTGCCGAACAGGGCCACCGCGTGCTGCTAGTGGATTGGGGGCCGATGCAGATGTCGGAACGGCGGCTGGGACTTGCGGGGCTGGTCTCCATCCGGCTGATCCCCTTGCTAAAGCGCTTGCCTGGCCCGGTGCGACTGCTGGGCTATTGCCTGGGCGGCACGCTGGCGCTTGCGGCCGGGCAGCTCCTGGGCCCCAGGCTCGACCGGATCGCGCTGGTGGCTGCCCCCTGGCATTTCGACGGCTTCGGACCAGAGGCGCGCTTGCGGGCGCTGGAGACATGGTCTGCGATCCGGCCGATCGGGCGGGGCCTGGGCGCAGTGCCCATTTCGCTGCTGAACCCCCTGTTCTGGAGCCTGGACGAGGAGGCAGTACTCGCGAAGTTCGAAGCGCTGGCGCGGCGCCCGGCAGACGACCCGCATCTGAGCTGGTTTGCTGCAGTGGAGGATTGGGCGAACAGTGGCGCACCACTGACCCTGCCGGCCGCGCGCGACCTGTTCATCGCCGGCTTCGGCACCGACCGGATCGGACGCGGGCTGTGGACGGCGGGCACAGAGCGGATACGGCCCGACCGACTGACGGCGCCCATCCTGGACTTCGGCGCCACGCGGGACCGGATCGTCCCGCCCGAGGCACGAATCCGGGTGCCGCATGCCGATCGCCGCGACGTTGCCGCGGGCCATGTCGGCATGGTCGTGGGCCGCGGCGCGCAGGAAAGCCTGTGGGAGCCGCTTTCAAACTGGCTGCACGGCGGCTAGAGCAGGGTCGAACGGGACCGCCCGAACGGCCCGCACACGCGCACAGGAAAGGACCTGCCATGACCGACGTCGTGATCGCCTCTGCCCGCCGCACCGCTGTCGGCAGCTTCCTCGGCAGCTTTGCATCCACTCCGGGCCACGAGCTGGGCCGCGTGGCAATCCAGGCCGCGCTTGCCGATGCGCGGATCGAGGGCGGCGACGTTGGCGAAGTGATTCTGGGCCAGGTGCTGACCGCCGGACAGGGGCCGAACCCGGCCCGCCAAGCGGCGATGGCCGCCGGCATCCCACAGGAAGTGCCGGCCTGGGGGGTGAACCAGGTGTGCGGATCGGGCCTGCGGGCCGTGGCGCTTGCCGCGCAGGCGATCCGCAACGGCGACGCCGCGATCATGCTGGCGGGGGGCCAGGAAAGCATGTCGCTGAGCCCGCATGCCCAGGCCCTGCGCGCCGGGCAGAAGATGGGCGCGATGGAGCTGGTGGATACCATGATCAAGGACGGCCTATGGGACGCCTTCAACGGCTATCACATGGGCGTGACGGCCGAGAATGTGGCCGAGCGCTACCAGATCAGCCGCACGGCGCAGGACGAGTTCGCCGTCCGTTCGCAGAACAAGGCCGAGGCCGCGAAAAAGGCCGGGCGTTTCGTGGGCGAAATCGCGCCCGTCACCATCAAGGGCCGCAAGGGCGACACGGTAGTCGACACCGACGAATATATCCGCGACGGCGCGACCGTCGACGCGATGGCCGGGCTGAAGCCGGCGTTCAAGAAGGACGGCTCGGTCACGGCCGCCAACGCCTCGGGGCTGAACGATGGGGCCGCAGCGCTAGTGCTGATGTCGGCGGCCGAGGCCGCGCGGCGCGGGGCGACCGTGCTTGCCCATGTGAAGAGCTGGGCGTCGGCCGGTGTCGACCCGTCGGTAATGGGGATCGGCCCCGTGCCGGCGTCGCGCAAGGCGCTGGAAAAGGCAGGCTGGAGCGTGGCCGACCTTGATTTGGTGGAGGCCAACGAAGCTTTTGCCGCGCAGGCTCTGGCCGTGGGCCAGGAACTGGGGCTGGACCCCGAGAAGTTGAACGTGAACGGTGGGGCGATCGCCATCGGCCATCCGATCGGCGCATCGGGTGCGCGCATTCTGGTGACCCTGCTGCATGAAATGCAGCGCCGCGACGCAAAGAAGGGGCTGGCGACGCTGTGCATCGG
>JBKDAC010000203.1:0-1126 GCA_046316515.1 Sandaracinobacter sp.
CCGCCAACGTCCGCGAGCGAAGATCCATCGAAAGCGGTCTGCCCATCCATGCCGGCCTCCATCTCCAGCCAGCATCCTGAATCAGACTTTCACGCCCTTGGGAATCCCAGCAGATTCAAATGGGTCGGAAAACGCTCTAGAGCGGGCCTCACCAGCACCATTCTCCTGAACGTGGCATCGGGCAGCATGGAGGTGATGTACGCCCCCGCGCTCTCTGCCAAAACTACGGTCCGGAAGTGTGAGAGACGGTTCAATAGTAAGTTGATTCCTGCCACCGCAATTTCAAATTCAGGCGCAGGATAGATCGTCCTGTTCAGGCTGCCCATGTAAACAGGGATCATTAGCGCAGCCCGCTCATCAGCGAACGGAGAGTCTACCGGATTATCCTTCAATGTTACTAATGACATCGGCCCCCCATGGACCTGTACAGTTATATAATCGAAACCGGCACTCGGAATATATATAAGTACCGGCATCCTGTCGGAATCATATGTCAAATAGTCTATTCGGACGTTATAATTCTTATATTCTGTCTTAATGCAAGATTGCGGATTTTGACTTAAATGTAGATTGAAATCTATCTCACTTACTGTCTTAAACTCTGTGCAATCCAAACTAATAAGCTGCTCTGCGATTAATCGCTTTGCTTCGCAGCCCGCATTCAAGAGCCCAAGTGACAAAACGAGGAGGAGGGACGCAAAGCGCCGATTCAATGCTGACAACTTTGCGCCCCTTTTCAATTAAGGCTCGGCAGTAAATTGATAGTTCAGAGTGTTGGTGTTTGACTCCCTCCAACCCCATGAAGGCAGAGGGCTCACGATCGGATTACTTTCGTGGGTAACGGTGGTAGATCCATCCGTAAATCGAACATTGCCAACGAATTGACCATTGATGTAGAGTTGGTTGATGCCATCCCTATAGATTCTTGCTTCAGTACCCAGTCCAATTTCTACCTTTGGCGGTACAGTTCCTGTGACAACGATTTCTTCTTCGGCCTCGGCTGTAAGATCCTTCAGCCAGTCAGCCACAGCCTTAGAGCCTGATCCGAAAGTTATTGAGTAATACCAGCATGTTGTGATTCAAGCCTGCTTTGCGAAGAGTAGGATTGAAGCATGGCATGGACTGG
>JBKDAC010000204.1:0-12851 GCA_046316515.1 Sandaracinobacter sp.
CCCCTGAGGCCGGCGCCCCACTGCGTCAGCAGATTTTCCAGCCATGGCACGAATTCGAACTCGAACAGAACCATCAACACAACTGACTTGTCGTCAGACACAGAGCCATCATTCCGTGCAACCGCGATGAAACCCATGTAGCCCAGCATCGCTACAGCAACGCTGGCGACGGCGATTTTCTCGCGTCGCCCGATCATCTGTTGTGAAGGGTCCGCTCCCTCTAGGCGCCCCATGACGTGGCGAGTCATGAGCACTGTTATTATGGACAGCAACATGATTTGGAACGCTGCTTGGCGGCCTGCCGAAAGAACGGATAGAGAAAAGAAGCCTAGGATCGGAATAAGCATTGTCAAAAAGCTGCGCTGTGACAGTTGTTTTCGGAAAAAGATCGCATAGATGAAGCAGAAAGACGCGGTCCAGATCATCAGCGATGCGAGTTGCGCGTAGATCGAAGCGCTCTTCTTCAGCACGAATGTCTCGCGTAAGGCAGCGAGGTCATTGAGCCCTTCGCCGCCCAAAAGCAAGAAATCGATGAAATTCAAGGCAGTTGCCACGAGCGCAACCACCCAGCAGACCTTCGCTACACCACTTACGCGGGCGCATTCCATCACTGGAAACGCGGCAGGAATCAAGACAGGGGGAAGGGCATACTGCGCGCGCGTCAGGGTGTTTCCGGTTCTGAACAGAACCGCTCCAGCCCAGAATGCAAGAAAAAACAGGATCAGAAGGATCGAAAACCGGTAGTTCTCGTCCAGAAGATACCGATAGGTCACGAGCCCTAGCGAGATTGGGCTGATGCAAAGCAACCATGATAGCGCCATAACCCAAACCGGTCCCTTGCCCTTCCAGGTCGCCGCCAGGAGGAGGATCAGAAAAAGCGCAACGGGCATTAGCATGTCAGCGCAGTCGGTTCCGCAGGTCGACGAGCCAAGGTGCATACATTGCCAAAAGATTCTTCCAGCTTATGCCGGCCCATATCTGCTCGTCGATCTTGTCTCTCCGCCAGTCCGGAGCTACGTCGGTCGGCCCATCGGAAAAGGACATGACCAGCGGGAATACTTCGAGCTTGGAAGCGCGCGCTTCGGCCGAATGGGTATGCGTTGCATCTGGTCCGAAGCCGATATTCTGAACCAGATTGCGGGTCGGCCGCACGGCTAGGCCTCCTTCGCGCCAGACAGTGAGGATCCACTGCCAGTCCCAGGTACCATGTTCTGGCAACAGCACGCGCGATAGCGTCTTGCGCCAGAATAGCTGCCGCAGGACCTGCCCAGGCCACCTTTCGGCAATCACTTGCCCTGCGTCGTTCGGTTCCTCGACATAGCGCTGCCAGCGATCTGCCCAAGTGGCCCAGCCCCACATCAATGAGAAATTCGAGAAGTAATGGCCGGGCTCTGTATCCTCGTTTGTGAAGTTGGTCCCCGAAATCGCGAACACCCGCCTATCGTTTCGATAGCGTTCCAGCATGTCGCGGCAAAAGCCCAGAAATGCTGGTGCTGGCAGGCAATCATCCTCCAGGATAATTGCCTCGCTGACCTGTTCGAACACCCAGCTGATCCCACTGGCAACCCGTCTGCGGCATCCCATATTGGTTTCCGCAAAATTCATGAGAACCCGGCACGGCCAATCTACCTGCTGGACAATGGCCCGAACCTCAGCGACCCTTTCGGCTTCGCCTGCGCGACCTGGGCGCGGTCCGTCCGCTACCAGCAGCAGCGTCTCGGGACGTGCGGCTGCGACCTTCTCGAACACCCGGCGGGTTAGGTCGGGGCGATTGAACACGATCATTGCGATCGGCACCGCAAAACGGGCTTCGCTGCTCATGCGTCGGCCACGCCTGGGCGCGAGTAGCCCTCCTCGACATACATTACGGTGTTCACCAGCTTTGCGAACGACCGATATCCCTTGCTTTGCAGGAATCGCGCAACGGGATCGCCGGTCAGCCCGTCGAGCACGCTGCCCAGTGACTCCGCCAGGATGGCCCGTGGCCGCCAACGGCTCCAGTCGTTTGACTCTAGAACCTGCAGGTCCCGGCCCTCTGCATCTACCGTCAGGAGATCGATCGTCTGCCCGGGAGCCAACTCTCGGTCGAGTACTTCTGCAAGGGGCAGGAGTTGGACATCGATTATCCGTTCGACACGCCAGCTGCCTCGACTGTGCAATCGTGCCGTTTCCGGATCGAACGTGTTGAGGGCCTTTTCGTTGAAGACATGGAACTGTGCGGTCCCTCGCTCCTTTGCGATGCCGATCTCCAGGTTGATGTCGTGCGGGCGGGCACGCTTGAAGGCCTTCATTGATCCGGGCATCGCATCAATGTTCAAGCCCCGCCACCCCAAGCGGTGCAGCAGGGCTGTGTTCGAAAAGCGATACGGGTGGTGGGCTCCTACATCGACATAGAAGCCCGATGCCTGGGGTTCGAAAAAGCGCAGCAAGAGCCTGTCTTCCCCCTCTTGGGACCAGCTGCGCTCTCCCCACCTGACCTGCTGCTGGCGATATAGGGAAACCAGCCTGTCGGCACCCAGCGCCTTTGCCGTGGACTTCATTAGGCTCATCGCATCAACCCCATAGATTTCAGCTGAATCGAGAAGATCGGCCGCGTCAGCCCGGACAGGGCGTTGCAGAATACGGCGGAAACCATGTAGCTGAGGAGCGCCGCTATCGCGGCACCCGCAATTCCCATGATCGGAAGCAGAATCAGGTTTGCGCCAACGCTGACAATGGCGCCTGCAATTGCCTGGTAAAGCCCAAATCGGACCAGCCCACTATTGACGAGCCAGGTGCCGGCCACAAGCCCGAGCGCGACAGGCAGACCTGCCCAGACATGGATGATCAGGACATCGGACGCTGCGGCAAAGCCCGGGCCATAAAGAAACGCGATCAGGTGGGGTGCAGCAAGAGACATGCAGACAGCCACCAGCACCGACAGGATTGCCAGCGCGCGCATGACCTGGATCAACCGGAGCCGATAGAGTTCCTGATCGCCTGCGTGGAGTGCTGCAAGGCGCGGCGTTGCCGCCTGCGATGCCGCCACCAAAACAAGGTACCAGACTTCCGAAATCCTGACCGCCGCCGAATAGACTCCGACGTCGCCCGAGCCCAGCATGCGTCCGATCATCAGCTGGTCCACACGCATGTAGATCCCGATTGCCAGCAGCCTCAGCATCAGCGGCCATGCCTCGCGAACAAGCCGGATGGACTCGGCCTTTCGTACGTTTGAAAGGGCAAGGCCGATTCCGGCCCATTTTGCGCGTGCCCAGATGAGCAGACCCACAAGGATCAGTTCGACTGTGGTAATCGCGGCAAAGATCTCGACCGGTGCATCGGCCTGAATGGCGATCACGCGTGCAGTGCATACCGCGAGAAAGCTGACGTTGCGCAAAAGGACAATGCCCATCACCTTGTTCTCGGCCTGGAAGTACAGGTCGACAACGTCGATCGCCTGCGCGATCGGGCCGCTCGCGATGATCATTACGATACCGAAAAGCTGCTGGTCGCCCTTTTCCCAGACGAGGATGAAGGCGCAGGTGAGCAGAAGCGTCAGCACGCCCGCAAGCAGCCGCAACAGCAGGGCCGACGAAAGTATTATCTCCCGACGATCAGGGTAGCGCACGAACTCCCGAATCAGCAGTTCGCCGAAGCCCAGCGTGGACACGGCCGAGAACACCGCCACTGCCGCTATCGCGTAGCTCAGAAGACCGAACTGCTCGGGCCCCAAGGTGCGTGCGACCCAAGCATTGATCCAGACACCCAGGCCCAGGCGCAACAGCTTGTCGCTGAGTAGCCAGCCGGCGTTCAGCGCAACAGTTCGGCGCATGGACGAGCCCAGCAGCCCGCCTGATGCGAAAATCTGCCGTGCGAAGGTGCCGACGCCCATCAGCAGATCCACAGGGGCCGCAGTCCCTGCGCGTCAGTCTGCTGCACGATTGGGCATGAGTTCGCGCCGTGCGCGCAGAAAGACTGCAACGAGGGCGATGGCCAGCCCGGCAAAGGCGCCAATGGCCAGAAGGACCGGGGGCTTGGGGGACGTGGGCCGGAAGCTCGCGGCAGGACCCGAAAAGAGCTGCGCCGCGAAAGGCAGATCCGAACTTGCCGACATGCGGATCCGTTCCTGTTGGACCAGCGCCTGCGCGATCGCAGAGCGCTGTTCGGTCATCGCAGCCCTTTGGAGGTTGTCGTAGAGGAACGCGATATAGACATCCGACCGCTGCAGAGACCGCTCTCGCAGCATACCATCGACCGTCTTGTCCACCCTGGACAGAAATTCCGTGGCAAAGGCAGGATCGGAATGCTCAAACTGGATGGTCACGATTGGGCTGCGGGAATTGCTTTCCACATCCAGCTTCTTGTCCAGCAGGATCTTGACCCTGGCAGCGTTCGGCGGCGTGTAGCCATAGATCGGCAGCCCCAGCACGGTTTTGGCGCCCGTCACCAATGTCGGGACAAGCCCCTTCGGCTTTTCGAACCGGCCAGTGGCCGGGTTCCATTCATCGGGAAACAGCCGGCGCATCAGCTTCTGGTCGCGCGCAAGCCTTTCCGCCGTGGCACTGGATTTCAGCGCTTCGACATACAAACGGAATTGATTGCCGCCAGGCCCGTCTCCTAGGTTGACCCCGGCGGCCGCGGCGAGCCCGCCGATCGATCCAAGCCGACCAGCCAGACTATCTGCTGCCGTCGTCTCTGCTGCCGTCACGACTAGGGTGCTCGTGTAGCGATAGTCCGCAACCCGAAGATAGGCTGCGACCAGAAACACCCCGATGATCAAGCCGAGAAAAAGCCAATGCCACTTTCGCAGCAGGATTCCGATCAACAGCCTGGCGTCGACCGCTTCCGGTTCCGTTGTCTGCGCTGTATCGACGGACAGCATTCAGGCACTCTCAATCGTGAAGGACGGGGGCCAGCGCCTCTGGCAGCGGCAAGCCGGCGCACAGCTATAGCGACAAGGCCAATTGCTTTGCAACCAGCCGGGCAACAAAGTCGCCGGGGCTTGCGAATGGGTTGCCATTGGCTTTAAGGGCCCGGTCCGGTCTACTTCAGCCGATCGGGCACCAAAGATCAGGCACGCCATGCGCGGCCAAGCAGGGGTTCGGTGGCACATGCATTCGGTTCTGGTGACGGGTGGCGCGGGTTTTCTGGGGTCGCACCTGTGCGACCGACTGATCGCCCGGGGCGACGATGTGCTGTGCGCTGATAATCTGTTCACCGGATCGAAGGCCAACATCCTCCACCTTTTCGGGAATCCGAAGTTCGAGTTCCTGCGCCATGACGTGACGTTCCCGCTTTATGTGGAAGTCGATCGGATCTTCAATCTGGCCTGCCCTGCAAGCCCCGTGCACTACCAGCACGACCCAGTGCAGACGATCAAGACCAGCGTCCACGGCGCCATCAACATGCTGGGCCTTGCCAAGCGTGTCGACGCAAGGATCCTGCAGGCCTCCACGAGCGAGGTCTATGGCGATCCCGAGGTCCATCCCCAGCCGGAAAGCTATTGGGGTCGTGTGAACCCGGTCGGCATCCGCAGCTGCTATGACGAAGGCAAGCGCTGCGCCGAAACACTGTTCTTCGACTATCATCGCCAGAACGGCGTCGACATCAAGGTCGTCCGGATCTTCAACACCTCTGGTCCGCGGATGCATCCGAACGACGGTCGCGTGGTCAGCAACTTCATCGTGCAGGCGCTGAAGGGGGATGACATCACCATCTTCGGCGACGGTCAGCAGACCCGCAGCTTCTGCTATGTCGACGACCTGATCGAAGCCATGCTGCGGATGATGGACAGCTGCCCCGATTTCATCGGCCCAGTCAATATCGGCAATCCCGGTGAATATACCATGCTGGAGTTGGCGGAGGAGGTGATTTCGATCGTTGGCGGGCCTTCGAAGCTGCGCTTCATGCCGCTACCGTCCGATGATCCCAAGCAGCGCCAGCCGGATATCAGCCTTGCGAAAAGCCGCCTTGACTGGTCCCCGAAGGTGCATCTGAAGGACGGTCTTGCCGAAACGGTCCGCTACTTTCGCTCAGTTCTCTAGGCGGCCGCCCCGGCGCCGGGCCATAAGCTCGGAAAGCCAGCCTTCCAGCCGCGCGACAAGCATGTCCCGGTCATAGTTCGCCTCGGCAAAGGCACGGCCTTTCTGGCCCATCCCCGCACGTGCTTCGGGGTCCATGTCCAGCATGCGCCGAACTGCCGCAGCAAGGGCCGCCGGGTCGCCGGCCGGCACAGCCAGACCGGCGCCCGACTGTTCGACGACGGCCCGTCCCTCACCATCCAGCATCGCCAGGATCGGCTTGGCCGCCGCCAGATAGGTCTGAACCTTTCCTGGCAATGTCAGCGCGAACAGCGGATCGGCCTTCAGCGAAACGAGAAGCGCGTCGGCGTTGGCGAAGAAACCGGGCATGGCCGACGCCGGGTGCCGACCTGCAAACTCAAACAGGCGATCGAGCCCGCGCGCCGACACATCGGCGCGGGTGCGCGCAAGGTCCCGTCCGTCACCCACGATCCGGAAGCGTACGGGTGCATCTCGCAGCAGGTCGGCGGCATCCAGGATGGCCGGAAAATCCTGCGCCTCGCCGATATTGCCCGCAAAGACGATGGTGAAGGGATCCTCTGCCGGGCGGTCCGGCGGGGGCAGGGGGGCCAGATACTCGGCCTCCACCCAGTTCGGAAAATGGCGGAACTTCGCGGCATCGCCATAGCGCGCGACATTCTGACGGAAGCCTGCCGATTGCCCCGGCAGCAGGTCGGCCATCGCATAGATGGCCCGCACCAGCAGGCCGGCCGCCCACTGCCCGGCCTGTCCACGCGCAACCCCGATCGCCGCCAGGGTCTCGGGCCAGCAATCCAGGATCCACATGGTCATCGGGGCACGCTTCAGGCGCGCGATCAAACCTGCCGGCAGTCCCACGGTCACTGGCGATGTCTGGAATGCAAGCACGGCATCAAATGCCCGGCCGCGCAGTCTCCAGGCGCCAAGTGCCGAGGCCGAGACGGCAAAGCTCAGATAGTTGGCAACCAGGCGCAACCTGGAGACGCCGCGGACCATCTGGGGAACCCGGATGATCTCGATGCCTTCGAACCGGCTGTAGGCCCCCGGGTCTGCGGCAAAACCCGGGTCTACCCGACCTTCGGGGTAATTGGGGATGGATGTCAGGACTACGACATCGTGGCCACGCTGCTTGAGCGCTGCCGCCAACTCGTTGATGCGGAATGATTCCGGCCAGAAATACTGGCTGACAACCAGGATGCGCATTGGCCTGTCAGGCCTCCATCCATACCTTCTGTCGCACATAACTGGTGTAGGACAGGATGATGCGGGCCACCTTTTCCGAAACGTTCGGCATCGAATAGTCGCTGACAGGCCGCAACAGGCGATCGGTTCCGCGCGGCTGGGATTTCAGGATCTCCAGACCCTGCATCACCCTGTCGAGCGACAGGCCCACCATCATGACCGAGGCTTCTTCCATGGCCTCGGGCCGCTCATGCGCTTCACGAATGTTCAATGCGGGAAAGTTCAGGATGGAGGATTCCTCACTGATGGTGCCGCTGTCCGAAAGGGTCGCGAAGGCCTCCGTCTGCAGCCTGACATAGTCCGAGAACCCCAGAGGCTTCAGGGTCTGCACGCGTGGATCGAGAGCAACTCCGGACCTGTCCAGCCGCGCGCGGGTGCGAGGATGCGTGGAGAGGATGACAGGCAGATCGTACCGGTCTGCAATGCCGTTCAAGATGGCGACAAGCCCTGCGAATGTGCGGTCGCTTTCGATATTCTCTTCCCGGTGGGCCGAAACGACGAAGAACCTTCCGGGCTGCAGCTGCAGCCGCGCGAGCACATCCGACGCTGCTATCCGTGGCCCGTGGTGCGACAGCACCTCAAACATCGGGCTGCCGGTCTTGATCACTCTGTCAGGCGGCAAGCCTTCGCGAAGCAGATACTCGCGGGCAATGTCGGAATAGGTGAGGTTGATGTCGGCCACATGGTCGACGATCCGGCGGTTGGTCTCTTCCGGTACCCGTTGGTCGAAGCAGCGATTTCCCGCCTCCATGTGGAAGATGGGGATGCGCCGCCTTTTGGCCGGCAGCGCCGCAAGGCAGCTGTTGGTATCGCCCAGCACGAGTAGCGCATCCGGCTGGATGTCTGCCAGTACACGATCGGTCGCGATAATGATCTGGCCGATCGTTTCTGCCGCAGACCCACCGGCGGCATCCAGGAAATGATCGGGTCGTCTCAGCCCCATGTCCTCGAAGAAGATCTCGTTCAGTTCGTAATCATAGTTCTGTCCGGTATGAATGATGGCTTGGTCTAGATGTCGATCCAGCGCGGGCATTACACGCGAGAGCCGGATGATCTCCGGCCGGGTGCCGATGACGGTCGCAACCTTCAGCTTGTTCATGAATCGACCTTTTCGGCGATGGTGTCGGGGCGATCCCGATCAAAGACCTCGTTTGCCCAGATCAACACGACCAAGTCCTCGTCGGACATGTTCATGACGTCGTGCACCCAGCCGGGAATCGTGTCCACCACCGAAGGGGCGTCCGCGCTCGCGTCCACGTCCACCCGCTCTCCGGTCAGCAGATGACGGAACCGGAAGCGCGCACGCCCTTTCACGACAACGAACTTCTCGGACTTGCTGTGGTGATAATGGCCGCCGCGCACGACGCCAGGCTTCTGCGTAAAGAAGCTGAACTGACCGGCGGAAGGGGTCTTTACCGTCTCCACGAAGATGCCGCGCGCGTCGCCGTGGACCGTTAGCGGATAGTCGAAGCGATCATGCGGCAGGTGGGTAAGGTAGGTCGCGTGCAGCGCCCGCACCAAGCCTGATCCGGTCTCCACAACGCGCAGTGCTTCGCGGCCTTGCGCGATCGTCGTCAGCAGGTCGGCAACTTCGCCCACCGTTGTGGCATGGATCGGCCCGGCCTCTCGCAACTGCCCACCCGGCAGCGGATTTTCCAGCGCGTCGATGAACGTGGCAACCACATCATCGACATAGATCAGCTTCAGGGGTGCGCTGCGGTCGTTGATCGGCAGGGGCTCTCCGCGCGCGGCACAGTGGCAGAAGGTTGCGACCGCCGAGTTGTAGAAGGGCCGGGCCCATTTCCCGAACACGTTCGTCAGCCGGAAAATCTGGACGTCGGCAACAACTGTCGCCGCCATCAGTGCGTCTTCCGCCATCCGCTTGCTGACGCCATAGGGGTTGTCTTGCGCCGCTTGGGTCGAGGATGCGAACACCACGGGCCGACGTGGCCCACCTGCCGACAGCAGGGCGTTGGCGAGGAGACGTGAAAGGTTCGCGTTGTCGGACTGGAAACCCGTAGGGTCCGGCGGCCTGTTCGCGCCAGCCAAGTGAACCACCGCGTCGGCCGCCGCCACGAGACCAGGCAGCTCCACCGCCTGGGTCGCACGCGTGAAGGGCAGGGCCGTATGCCCCCGCTCGCCAAGTGCGACCACCAAGTTGCGGCCGATGAACCCGTCGGCGCCGGTAACTAGCACGCGCACGGCTCAGGCCTCCGGCTCGACGTGGCGACCTTCCAGCTGTGCCTGCACGAACGGCAGTTTCAACAGCAAATTCTTCGTTCCCTCGACATCCAGGCGCGTGGTGTTGTGCGAGTTGTAGTCGAGGGATTCACTGATCTTTCGCTCACCCTCGACGAAATACTTGGCATAGTTCAGGTCGCGCCTGTCGGGGATGATGCGGTAGTATCCGCCCAGGTCCTGCGCATCGACCATCTCTTCTCGAGTGAGCAGCGTTTCATACAGCTTCTCGCCATGCCGCGTGCCGATCACGCGGATCGGATGGTCCGGTTTTCCGAACAGCTGTCGCAGGGCTTCGGCAACATCGCCAACAGTGGAGGCCGGTGCCTTCTGCACGAATATCTCGCCGTTCAAGCCGTGCTCGAAGGCATACAGCACCAGCTCCACGGCATCTTCCAGCGACATCATGAAGCGGGTCATCGACGGGTCGGTAATCGTGATCGGCTGCGACTGTCGAATCTGGTTGATGAACAGCGGAATTACAGAGCCGCGCGATGCCATCACGTTGCCATAGCGGGTGCCGCAGATCACGGACCGGTCGGGATCCGCCAGGCGTGAGGTCGCGACCATCACCTTTTCCATCAGTGCCTTCGACATGCCCATCGCGTTGATCGGATAGACGGCCTTGTCGGTTGACAGGCAGATGATGCGGCTGACACCGTTGCGCAGCGCGGCCTCCAGCATATTCGATGTGCCGAGCACGTTGGTGCGAACGGCCTCGAGCGGATAGAATTCGCAGGAGGGAACCTGCTTCAACGCAGCGGCATGGAAGATGTAATCGACGCCCGTCGTGGCGGCCGCAACCGAGCTCAGGTCACGGACATCGCCAATCATGAACTTGATCTTGTCGTTGCGATAGCGCGCCCGCATGTCGTCCTGCTTCTTCTCGTCACGAGAGAAGATGCGGATCTCGCGGATGTTCGTGTCCAGGAACCTGCGCAGCACAGCGTTTCCAAACGAGCCGGTGCCGCCGGAAATCAGCAGGACCTTGTTATCAAAGGGACTCACGCAATCTCCTCGCGGTTCAGGCGACCAGCGCTGTCGATGAAGTCTGCGCTGGTCAGCATCTGCACAAGCTCATCCCACGATTCGGCATAGGGCGATGCGGGTGGCTCTGTCACGCTATGACCCAGCGGTTGCCCGCGCGTCCAGTAGTCGACGATGATGCGCGCGGCTGCCGCCGCGTCACCCTGTGGGAAAAATGTCACCCCGTCATAGGTGCCAACCGCCTCGTGCGCATAGGGATGGTCGCTTGCGACAATGCCGATGCCCTCGGCCTTGCCCTCGCTCAGGGGGAGGCCCCAGCTTTCCACGCGCGATGTGAACAGCATCAGATGATGCGTCCGGTAGGCGTCCGTCATCTCGTCCCGCGTCAACTGGCCGGCGAGGCGGATCTGCGGGACATCGGCGCAAAGGCGCGCAAGCTCCGCCGCATAGCCGCCTTCGGCCGGATCGATGGTCAGCGTCAGTTCGAAGTCCAGCCGTGCATCCCTTAGAAGGCCGGCTACCGCGATGATCGTCTCGACATCCTTGTGCGGAAAGGCGGCTGCAGGGGCCAGGATCTGTAGCCGTCCTCCACCAGGCGCGCTACCGCGATGCCGTTCCAGAACGTGCGCATCGGGCAACGGGCGGGCAACGATGATGTTGCGGTGGCCATAGCGTGACCGCATTGCATCCCGCATCCATTGCTGCTGCACGATCACCCAGTCGTGAGGCCCGATCGCAAACCGGTACAGCAGGTCATAAATCAGCCGCTGGGCGGCAAAGCGCGGATGCCGAACCGCGATCTTCAGTGGCAAATCGGCAAAGATAAGTGGCTGGTGGCAGTAGATGCCCTTCATTCTTGCGTCGATGCGGGCAGAAGCGCCTTGCAATGACAGGAACAGGGAGATTGCCTTGCCAGCCTCCATCCTTCTAAGTCCCCATAGCTCGAATCGGATTCGGCCCAGCCAGCTTCCCCAGCGCGGCGCAACGATGACTGCCTTCGTCCGCTTCAACTGGGTTACGTCGAGTGCCTGCCCAACATAGACAGTGCAGCACCACCCCGGCGGCATCGTACGGTCGAAGGCGAACACACAATCCGCGACGACGGTCTTGCCCCCCCTACCGCTCAGATTGAGCGCATTGATCACCACGCGCTCCTCCATGTGTGCTTTTTCCCCTTCCTTCAGCGCCGATTTCATCAAGATCTCACTTTCCAACAGAGCGACAGCGAGCAGCGTCACGCGCTATACCGACTCGTAGTGCGTCACAAACCTGAACCGCCAGGGCAATAACGGTGTCGTGGCATCGGCGATGGTACCGGACTGCTGATCTGTCGGTTCGAGCCCTCGAAATCCGAGGTCGTGGCGACTCGGGCAGTGCCTTCTATCCGCCTGCTGATCTCCTGGCTTGCCACATTGGCTCCGAGCATCAGCGCGGCACCTATCATGGCCAGTGCGATGCGCGTGTACCAGCGCTTCCCAAGCAAAAATGCGAGCGTCAGCCAAAGCCCGAAGATCCCGGTGAACGGAAAGTGCAGCAGGATTGTGCCACCGAGGATCATGACGCGCCCCGGGTGCCTGGCGGGCCGTTGCCAGCGCATAGGCAGTCGCGGGGGTCATTGCCGTGGCATAGTGGGCCGGTTCGGCAAACACGTGTCCTGTTGCATCAATGCGGCTTGGGCTGCTGGCTTGCAATGCGTAGGGTTCCGGCTCATGCATTGGCAATGCGCTCTCATTCTCATCGGGCACAGCGCATTGCCCGAAATTTATCTATCCTGAAGGCGGCACATGCACATATTTGTGACCCTGCGCGAGTTTGTCCGTCATGTCATGCACAGGGCCGGGGTTCTGGATGCTTTGAGGCAACTTCGCAGTGGTCCGGTGAAACGGGGCGAAGGCGCGACACTTGAGGAGCGCTTCACCTACATTTACGACAAGGGAGTTTGGCAAAGCATGCCGGACGCTCCCCTATCAGGAGCGGGGTCCCACCCGGCGGTGGCAGGTCGGCTGGGTTTGCAGCTGCCCGAGGTCGTGCGGGAACTGGGCGTTCACACGTTTTTGGATGTCGGTTGTGGGGACTTCAGCTGGATGCGCGATGTCGACCTCGGGTGCCAGTATATAGGCGTTGATATTGTGGCAGATGTTATAGCACGCAACTCCGCTGAACATGGCAATGCCAACCGCAGTTTCGCAGTTCTGAATGCAGTGGCCGAAACGCTGCCCCACTCGGATATGGTTCTGTGCCGTGAAGTCCTCTTCCACCTCTCCTTCGCCGACGCAAAGTCGGTGATCCGCAACGTCGTTCGATCCGGCGCCCGATGGCTGTTGCTGACCTCTGACGATGTCACAG
>JBKDAC010000205.1:0-4535 GCA_046316515.1 Sandaracinobacter sp.
CCGCCACCCGGTGACGGACCTGCTCTATGGGCTGGCCATGCTAGGGGCCGCGGCGCTGGGTCTGGGCGGCATCTGGATGTGGCGCCGCGACCGCAAGCGCGCGATCCTGCTGATCGCGGCAGCCGTCGTGACGCTGGCCAATGTGCTCAGCTGGTCCACCCTGCACACACCGCAGGATGCAGGTGGCCGGGGGGTGGCCCCGCCCCCTGCCGGCTGATAGAAGTTCCGCCATGCGCATGCGCGAACTCGAAAAGGCCAGCGGCATCTCGCGGGAGACGATCCGCTTCTACATCCGCGAGGGGCTTCTGCCGGAGCCTGCGCGTTCGCACCGCAACAGCGCCACCTATACCGAGGAACATCTCGCCCGCCTGCTGGCGATCCGCCGCCTGAAGGACGAGCGCTTCCTGCCGCTGTCCGTGATCCGCACCCTGTTCACCGGCGGCGGGGATTGGACGGAACCGGAAATACTGCCCGGCATCGACCATCTGCTCCACACGCGGCTCGACGTCGGGGGCGAGCGGATCGACGCGGTGGCCCACTGCGAACAGCTGGGGGGCGACCCCGATCACCTGGCCGACACCATCGCGGCCGGCGTGGTAAAGCCCGCCCCGGATGGCACGCTGTCGCCCCGCGACCAGCGGATCCTGCGGCTGGTCATCGATGGCGCAAAGCTCGGCTTCAACCGCGAGCGCGGCTATATCGGCGACGAGTTCGGCCATGTTGCCGACCTGATGCACAGCCTCGCCCAGCTCGAGGTGAAGGGCTTCTTCGCCCGCGTCGCACCCCATGTGGGCGAGCTCGAAGCAGCAGACATGGCCGAGCGCGGCATCGGCATCTTCAACCAGATGATGGGCGAGCTGTTCACCCGCGAGGTCCTGGCCCTGCTGGCCGAACGGCGCCGCGTTGCCAACGACAATGCGGGAGCTGGCAGTGACCATGGCGCAGCAATGGCCCACAGACTCCGCGAAGGCGCGGCCGGCACATTTGTCTTGCAGGCAGAACCTGCAAACGCAGGACCGTCCGACGTCTCTTCAAGCCAGCCATGAGCGCGCCGCAACCCCCAGGCACGCACCGCCGCTATCGACTGGATACCGCGCGCATCTATCCCTGGCGGGGCATCGGGCCCGAACTCTATCGCTGGGGCTCCCACCTCGTGTTTCTGCTCGGCGGCTGGAAGATCGCCGGCGATTTCCCGCTCCACCGCAAGGCCGTGGTGCTGGCCGCCCCCCACACCTCCAACTGGGACGGCATCTGGATGATCGCGGCCGCCGGCATCTACCGCGTGCGACTCAGCTGGATGGGCAAGGCAAGCCTGGGCAAGGGTCCGCTCGGCTGGCTCGCCCGCCTGGCCGGCCTCGTCCCCATCGAACGCTCCGGCGGCAAGGACCTGGTGCAATCCACCGTCCAGGCCTTCGAACAGGCCGACAAGCTGCTGATGGTGATCGCGCCGGAAGGAACCCGCAGCGCGGTCGGTGAATGGAAATCAGGCTTCTATCACATCGCCCGCCTGGCCAAGGTGCCGATCATGTTGGCCGTGATGGATTATGGCACGCGCACCGTGCGCATTTCGGGCGAGATCTGGCCCAGCGGCGACTACGAGGCAGACCTCGCCGTCATCCGCACCCATTATGCCGATGCGCGCGGCAAGCATATGGGGCGATTTTCCACTGGGGACGGGAAGCAGGTCTAGGCAATGTCCCGTCGTCCCAGCGCAAGCTGGGACCTCGTGCCGATGAGAAGCCGTCGGACGCTGCGGCGAGTCTGCAGGCCTTCCCGCGATTGCTGCGCAATCCCGGTCCAGGCTGCAGACGCCTTCGCTAGAACTCCCCAGCCACTGTCAGCACCGGCCCAGACCCCGGCAGTGCATAGCCCGCCACCCGCGCGCGATAATCGATCTGGGCGTGGAAGGGCCAGGGTTCGACCTTGATGCGGGCCGACGGGCCCACATCCAGCCGCGAGGCCGTGACATCGAAACTGCGCTGAACCGCACCCCACACGCCCGCCCCGCCATCGAACCGGGTGCGTCCCACCAGGAACAGCGGCACCGCGCCGCGCATCTGGGCGCCGGCATAGACGTCCGGTGTCGAAGTGAAGCCTTCCACGACGCCCGCCTCGCCATAACCCTCCAGCGCCAACTGGCGGCCGAACGCGCCCACCTTGCCCTGGGCCCCGCCCGACACGCGCGCAGCCCAGGCATCGCGCGCGAAGACGCCCAAGGCGAACCGCCGCTCCACATCGACTGCAACAGGCACGCTGCGAAAGGGTTCATAGCGCAGGCCCAGCGCCGCCTCGCCCGTTTCACTGTCGATCCCGCCTTCGGGCCCGGCCGCCGCCGTGAACCGCCCGACGATCGAGATGCGCTGCTTTCCCAATGGGTTGACGCGCCAGGCAATCGCCGCCCCCATCTGCCCGCCACCCAGCACCGGCGACGCGGCAAGCGCCTCGCCGGTGCCCGCACGCGACAGGGCATAGGCCCCGACAGACCAGCGCCGGGTCAATTGCTTCACGTCCGCGCCCCAGGCGGCCGCCTCCGGTGCATCCGGATCCATCGCCTGCGCCGCCTTCAACAGCCGCACACCCTCCTGCAGGTCGCCGGCCCGAATGGCGGCATAGCCGGCGGTCGCGGCGGCATGCGCCTTGGTCGAAGTCGGCGAGGGCTTGGCCGGCGCAGCCGCTGAAGGGAACATTGCCGGCGCAACTGTCGAAGAAGCAGCCGCCGCAGACCCGCCAGGCAAATCATAGCGCATGTTCAGCAGCGAGGGCTGGGCAGCCTCGGTCACCACCCGCACCACGCTTTCCTGTGGTGCCACGCCCCGCGTCTCCAGGATGATCCGCTGCGGCGGCAGCTCGGCGCCACGGCCGCCGCCCGGTGCCCAGCCGGCCGCCACAAGCCGCGCGATCGTTTCGTCGGCCACCTGTGCCGCCACCCGGGCGGCAACTTCGGCCGCCAGCCGGGCGGTATCGACGTCCGTCGCAGCCGCCGGGGCCGCGCCTGCCAGGCCCAGCGCGGATTCCATCCGCCGGGATTCCGCTGCGCCATCATCCAGCCAGCCGGGCAAGCGGCCGGCGGCCCAGCCGACCAGCAGAACGAGCACGATCTGATAGACCCTGAGCGCGCGCCCGTTCCGCGCCATTCCCTGTTGGGCGTCAGCCATTTACCTGCACCTCGCCGGCACCGGGAAAGCGGTGGCGCGTCTTGTCCCAATCCTGCACCAGACCGGTCTCGACCGCCGTGCGATAACGCTCCACCGCCCTTGCCGCGGCGAGAAAGTTGAACGCGTTGGCCAACATGGCGCGCGGGATCGCGAGCGCCCCTTCGACCGGCCCATAGGCATGGCCGGTGAACATCCCGCGCAGCAGCAGCCGCCACGACAGCAGGGCCGCGTTGAACAGCAGGAACCCGGGCAGCAGCGCCTCGTCCGCCAGCAGCGGTGGCAGGGTGACGCCCGTGCGCTGCACGATCAGGGCGCGCAGCAGCAGCTGGGCCAGGACCAGTGCTGCTGCCAGATAGGCGACCATCGCCACCGCCGCCGTCAGCAGGCCTTTGCGATCGCGCGCGAGCATCCAGCGGGTCGCAAGGCTCCCGTTCCAGCCCAGCCGATCCCATCCCGACAGCGCAATCCCCGTCAGCCAGCGGCTCTTCTGGCGAACGGCTTCGGCAACGGTGGCGGGGAAACAGGCGCGGGTCGCCACCAGCCGGCCATCCACCCGGGCCCGAACCATCCGGCCCTTCAGCCCCATGCGGTGGATCCGGTGCCCGATCTCGTAATCCTCGGTCAGGCTGCTCGCATCGAAGGGAGCGCCTCCCGGCCCGGCAAGCGCGGCAAGCGCATCCCGATCGATGGCAGTCCCCACCCCTGCCGACGGCACCGGCGCCCCAAGCAGCCCGCGCACCATCATGTCCTTCGCATGCGCCTCGGCAAATTCGTCGCAGTAATGGCCCGAAACCCAGCGCGACGTGCGATCCGGCAGGGGCAGCACCGGCACCTGCACCATGGCGAGCGCCGGCATGTGCCGGTCATAAAGGTCGAAACTCGCCGGATCGACGACATCCTCGGCATCGTGCAGCACCACGGCCTTGAACCGCGCGCCGGTCGCGGCCTCATGCGCCACCACCGCGCGCCACAGATGGTTCAGGCAATCCGCCTTGGTCGTAGGCCCCGGGCGGCTGGTAACAACCGCCGACACCCGCGGGTCGGCGACCGTTTCGACCGCCCGGGCAGTCGCGGGATCATTGGGATAGACACCGACGAAGATGCGCAGGCAGGGATCGGAGATACTGCCGCACAGTCGCGCCAGCATCGGCCCGATCACGTCGGATTCGTCCCAGGCGGGCACCAGCAGCGCAAAACGCCCCGGCTCCGCCGGCAATGGCGGCTGCGGCTCTTCTGGCCGAAAGGCGACTCGCGCCAGCCAGACGGCATCTACGGCAAGATCGTCCAGGCTCGACAGGAAGATGCCGGCGGCCGACAGCCACAGAAGTTCCCGCGACATGACAGCGAGGACCGCGAGAGCAGGCACCAGAACGGAAACAG
>JBKDAC010000206.1:0-5871 GCA_046316515.1 Sandaracinobacter sp.
TCGGGCGCGCTGGGCGCGAGCATCAAGGTGGGCGAGTTCACGCGGATCGCCGAGCGGACGACCCTGAGAGTCGAGCAGAGTTTTGACCAGGGCGCCGACCTGAGGGGCGTTTTCGTGCGGGCGGCGCAGGAGGATGGGCGCAGCCTGGCCGTGTCGGCCGCGCGTGGCCAGTTCCTGATCACGGATGACCCCGACATCATCATTCTCCGGCTGATGAACGGGACGCTGGTGCATGACGCGCCGGGGACAGCGCCGCCGCGGGTGCTGACCTTCGTGCAGCATGACTTGCCGGTGGATCTGCCGACGATGACGAGCTTTCGCACGCGCGGGTCGGAAAACCTGGAGCGCACCGTTCCCGAACTGTGGGGCATAATGCGCGACGGCAGCGTGCCGGAGGCCGACCGTATGAAGGCGGCGGCTGCCTTCCATCGGCGGACGGTGCAGTGGATGGTGATGTTCGTGCTGCCGCTGCTGGCGGTGGCCCTTGCCGTTCCGCCCAAGCGCTCCACCTCGGCGATCGGGGTGTTCCTGTCGGTGGTGATGCTGGTCACCTACCACAAGATCTCCGAATATGGGGAGCGCATGGGCTCGATCGGGCGGGTCGATCCCTTCCTGGCGCAGTGGGTGCCGTTCCTGCTGTTCACGGCGCTGTGCGGCTGGTTCTATTATGTGCTGGCGCAAAAGCCCGGCGGGCAGCCGATCGGTGCGGTGGACCGGCTGTTCAAGAAGCTGGGCGGGCTGTTCAAGAAGCTGCGCAAGCCGGCCCAGAAGATCGGGTTGGTGCCCGAAGACCTGGGCGCAGGCAGCAGTGCAGCGGCACAGCAGGCCGAAAGATGCTGAACCGCCTGTTCCCGTCGCGAACCTTGGCGCTGTATACGGCGCGCATGTTCCTGTTCCGGACATTCGCCTTTCTGGCGGGTCTGACGCTGATCCTGATGACGCTGGACCTGCTGGGGGAATCGGCCCGGATCCTGGCCGTGCCGGGCAATGGTGAGGCAGAGATCTGGAAATATGTGAGCGTGCGGATGCCGCAGATCATCGCGCTGTTCCTGCCCTTTTCGGTGCTGCTGGCCAGCCTTTTGACCTTCATGACGCTGAACCAGAACAGCGAGATCACCATTTTCAAGGCGGCCGGGATCAGCGCGCACCAGATACTGGCCCCGCTGATGCTGGCCGGGCTGGCGATCGCTGTGCTGAACTTTGCCTTCAACGAGCGGTTCCTGGTGCGGGCGAATTATGAATATGATCGCTGGAAGGCGGCCGAATATCGGCCCCTGCCGCCCGAGAACCGATCTGGCCGCGAGGTGTGGGTGCGGGCTGGTGCCGACCTGTGGCATGTGGCCGGCGTGGAAGGGGAGGGTGCGCGCACCCTGCTGAAGGACGTGACCGTCTATGACCGGGAAGAGGACCGGCTGGTGGAGATCGTGCGAGCCGCCGAGGCGCAGCCCGATGCGCGCGGCTGGACGCTGAGCATGGTGCGCCGATTCGAGGTGGCGACAGGACGGCAGGACATGCTGTCGAAGATGAACCTGATTTCGAGCGCCACCCCGCAGCAGTTCACGACGCTGAGCGTGAACGCAGAGCATCTGCCCATCTGGGAGCTGGTGCCGGCGATCCGTGCGCTGGATGCGGCGGGCAAGCCGACGGACCAACTGGTCGCGAAGCTGAACCACAAGGTGTCGGGGCCGCTGTCTGCGGTGCTGATGCCCCTGCTGGGGGCGGTTGCGGCCTTCGGGCTTGCGCGGTCGGGCAAGCTGTTCGTGCGGGCAGTCGCAGGGCTAGCGCTTGGCTTTGCCTTTTTTGTGGCCGACAATTTCGCGATGGCAATGGCCGATTTCGGCACCTACCCGCCTTGGGCTGCGGCCTGGGCGCCCTTCCTGCTGTTCCTGCTGGTGGGGGAAAGCCTGCTGTTCCGAACGGAGGAGTAGGATCAGGCCCCCCGTGCGCAGCCCGCAAGCGCGACTGCGCGCCCGCGCCAGTGCGCGGAACACGCCACCGAAGGTGGCAAGACAAAAAGCCACATGGCTGGCCGGCCATGGTTGCGCCATAGCCTACCCCAAATTTGCCGCAATGCACCAATATGTGCAGGGCATCAGAGATTGGAGCAATGCGTTGATCGTCGACCATCAGAAGCGCCCGGGCATCTGGAGCCGCGACCATTTCCTTGACCGGATGACGTTGAAGGACCTGGTTGTCGCCTATTTCCAATATTATGCGATCCAGGCCTATATCCTGCTCGCCGTGCTGGCGATTGCGGTGGCGATCTGGAATCCGCCGTCGTTCGTGGCGGGTGCGGCAGCTGCGGTGTTCGCGGTGATTGCCTATCCCATGATCTGGTACCTGCTGCACAAGCATGTGCTGCACGGCAAGTGGATGTGGAAGAGCCCGCTGACGGCGCGCACCTGGAAGCGGATCCATTATGATCATCACCAGGATCCGAACCACCTGGAAGTGCTGTTCGGCGCGCTGTACACCACGCTGCCGACCATCGCGATCGCGACCATTCCGGTTGGCTGGCTGATCGGTGGATTGGGTGGGGCGGCCGTGTGCTTTGCGGCCGGTCTGCTGACGACCTGCTTCTATGAATTCGCGCACTGCATCCAGCACCTGAGCTACAAGCCGAAGAACCCTTGGCTTGCCGAAATGAAGAAGCGGCACATGGCGCACCACTTCCACGACGAGACAGGCAATTTCGGCATCACCAGCTTCTGGCCCGACCGCCTGTTCGGCACCTTCTATGATCGCGAGGAGCGGCCGGCGAAGTCCGCGACGGTGTTCAACCTGGGCTATACCGACGAGGTGGCGCAGGATTATCCTTGGGTGTCCGAGATGTCGGGCGGGGTGGCCAAGGGCCATCCGCGCAAGCGCTTTGCCGCCAACGAGAATGGTCCGGCGACGCGGGACGCGGCCTGACGTGACGATCGTTATTGCCCCGGTCGAGACCAGGTCCGACCGGCGCCAGTTCGTTGATCTGGCCTGGAAGCTGTTTGCGGGCGACCCGATGTGGCGCCCGCCGCTGAAGAGCGAAGTGCATGCGCTGATCGGCGGGGCGAAGAGCAACCCCTGGTTCCTGCACGGCAGGGCTGCCTTCTTTCTGGCGCGCCGCAATGGCGAGGTTGTCGGGCGAATCTCGGCCCAGGTCTGCGATCTGGTGCAGCAGAGCCGGCCGGGGCTTGGCCAGTGGGGCTTTTTCGATACCATCGATGACGAAGAGGTGTCGGGCGCGCTGATCGCGGCGGCCGAAGCCTGGCTGCGCGCGCAGGGGATGACGCGGGCGCAGGGTCCTATCAGTCTGTCCATCTGGGACGAGCCGGGGCTGTTGGTGTCGGGCTTCGATACCCCGCCGCGCGTGATGATGGGCCACCATCTGCCCTGGCAGGAACGCCTTGTGCTGGCCGCGGGCTATGCCGGCGTGAAGGATCTGCACGCCTGGACCTTGCCGATCGACAACGGCTTTCCCGAGACGGTGAACCGGATCATGGCGCTGGGCGAGCGCAACGCGAAGATCCGCATTCGCGAGGTAGAGCTGAAGCACTTCGACCGCGAGGCGAAGATCATTCTGGACATATTGAACCAGGCCTGGGGGCAGAATTGGGGGTTTGTGCCGCTGACGGATGCCGAGGTGGTGTTTGTCGGCAAGAAGTTGAAGCCGATCGTCTATCCACACCTGGTGCGGATTGCGGAGTATGAGGGCGAGCCGGTGGCCTTCATGATCACACTGCCGGATATCAATGAATTGACTCAGGACCTCAACGGCCGGCTGTTGCCGTTCGGCTGGGCCAAGCTGCTGTGGCGTCTTCGGCGGCCCCGCACCAAATGGCTCCGGGTTCCCCTGATGGGGGTCTTGCCCCGGCTGCAGGGCACGCGGACCGCGTCGCTGCTTGCCTTCATGTTGATCGAGTACATCCGGCGGGATGCCACGGGAATCCATGGTGCGCGATTCGCCGAGATCGGCTGGATCCTGGACGACAATGGGCCGATGATTTCGATCGCGGATGCCGTCCAAGCGCATATAGAGAAGACGTACCGCATCTATGAGCGGGACTTATGATATCCTGTTGGCGGGTGAGTCCTGCCTATTGCGGTTAGCGAGTCTATGGCCCCTTCCGGCCGCAGGTGATATTGAGTCCGGGCGGCCCGGGAGTGCTTTGGATTCCTTGGCTGTGTGCCATTATTTTGCAGGAAGGACCCCGTGGCGTCGGGACGCATTTCGGACGTGGACCTTGCATCCCGTGTTGCGCGGCTGACGGCCGGGCAGCGCGAGTGCCTGTTTTTTGTGGATGATCATGCCACGTCCAAGGAGATCGCGCGCCAGCTGGGCATTTCGCGGCATACGGTGGATGCGCGGCTGCGCGGGGCCATCCAGACGCTGGGGGTGAGCAGCCGTCGGGAGGCTGCCGTCATCTATCGCGCGGCCATGCAGGCGGAGGGTTATCAGCCGTTCGCATATCAATCGCCGCAGATTGTGACAGGGCCCCGCGAGGCGGAAAACCCTGCCTATGATGACAGCAGTGAACAGCACAAACAAGGCAGCGATGACTGCCGCGATGCGTCGGTCGGCGTCGCCTCTGCGCCGGTTCACTTGCTGGCGTCCGGGCCGGTGCCAGAAGGTGCCGGCACGATCGTATCGGACAGCGCCGTCTGGACGGCGCTTCCGCCCGGCGAGCTGGCCGTGCGGCGCCCATTCCTCCGTTTGTGGGGAGGCGCCAATGACCTGAGCCCTGCCCAGCGTGTTGGCGGCATCCTGGTCGTGACGATCCTGGCAATGCTGGCCTTCGGAGTTTTTCTAGCGGGAATCGAAGCACTTACCCTTCTTCGTTCCTGATCTTTCCCCCCAATCCCAATCAACAGTCCATCCCGGTGTCCCGGCGATGGCAGGAGAGACATTATGCCCAAGCACCGTCGTGAAGTTGCCATTCATGTTGCCAAGTCGCTGTACGCATCCGAAGACGCAATCGACGCAGCGCTGACGCAGGTTGCAACCTTTGTAGCCCAGATGCCCGCTGCCCGCCAGGAAGCGAAGTTCGCCGCTTGCGTTGGGCAGGACGCGATGGCACAAGCTGTTGCTGCGTTGACCGCGCTGAACGCTGCCCGCGAGTCGATGGTGAAGGCGCACGAAGCGTTGGCCGAAGTGCGCGACCAGTTCAACATCCCGATGAACTTCGGCGGCCTAGGCGACAAGCCGGCTTATCCGCAAAGAGCCGAACTGGCAGGGCTTTCGCTTGTGAGCGCTGCCTGAGCGGATGGGACAGGACGGGGGCGCAGTCGCGCCTCCGCACCGCGCCATTGCGGCCATCCCCCGGGTGGTTCAAGTGCTGCCCTGTGGCTGGAAACCGAGGTTTGCATGGCATTTGCGAACATCCTGTTCCTTGTGGCGTTGGCGGCCGTCTGCGGCGCCGCGATTGTCCGCGGTGGGCAGGACGAGCGCTTTGCGGCCTTCGGGGTCGCAGCCGCGAGCTTCCTGTCGCCCATCGTGACGGCGCATAGTTATGCCGGACCGGAATTGGGGCTTGTCCTCATCGACATCGGCCTGTTCGGCATCCTGGGCTGGATCGCACTGCGATCAAAGGCCTTCTGGCCCATCTGGACTGCGGGTTTTCAGCTTTGCTCGCTCGCCGGGCATCTGGCGGCTGCGAAGTCGCAGATCATGGTGCCCGCCGCCTATGCCGAAACGCTCATCATCTGGTCCTACGCCGTGATGGTTGCGCTGCTGATGGGAACCCTGCTGGAAGGACGGCGTCATCATGGCCGTGGCTGAGCCGGCGCATTTCTACGGCGACAGTGCGCTTCACGCCGCATCCGAAAGCCAGCCGCGGGATCGGTGGTTGCTGATGCGGCTGCTGGCGGCGGGGCAGTCGGTTCCTCGGCTGG
>JBKDAC010000207.1:0-4825 GCA_046316515.1 Sandaracinobacter sp.
GTGCGCGTGGTGTCGCCGACCGACGAGACCCCGGCGGCCCGCGCAGGCATCAAGTCGGGCGATTTCATCACCCACCTGGATGACGAGCTGATCTTCGGCAGCACGCTGAACGAGGCCGTCGACAAGATGCGCGGCACGCCCGGCACCAAGATCAAGCTGACGGTGGTGCGCCCCGGCCAGCCGAAGCCGCTGAACTTCACGCTCACGCGGGAGGTGATCAAGATCCGCCCCGTGCGCTGGGAGGCCAAGGGCAATGTGGGTGTCGTCCGGATCGCCAGCTTCAACCGGCAGACGGGCGAGGCCACGCGGCAGGCGGTCGCCGAACTCAGCCGCAAGATCGGCCCCGATCTCGCCGGCTTCGTGATCGACCTGCGCTCCAACCCCGGCGGGCTACTGGATCAGGCAATTGAGGTGTCGGACACCTTCCTGGAACGTGGCGAGATCGTGAGCCAGCGCGGCCGCGAAAAGGGCGATATCGAGCGCTATTACGCCCGCGCGGACGACTTGACCGGCGGCAAGCCGATCGTCGTGCTGGTGGACGAAGGCTCGGCCTCGGCAGCCGAGATCGTGGCCGGCGCCCTGCAGGACCAGAAGCGCGCGATCGTGTTGGGCCAGCGCACCTTCGGCAAAGGCAGCGTACAGACGTTGATCCCGCTGGGGCCCGAAACCGGGCTGCGGCTGACGACAGCGCGCTATTACACCCCGGCCGGCAAGTCGGTACAGGAAGCCGGGATCGAACCCGACATCATGGTGCCGCAGCTGACCGACCCGACGCGCAACGACAGGCCACGCCTGCGCGAGGCGGACCTGCGCAATCACCTGATCGCCGAGAAGAAGGCGGACGACAAGCTGATTGAAGATGACGGCAAGCCCGATCCGCGCTTCCGACTGACAGCCGACGAGCTGAAGAAGCAGGGCGTCACCGACTTCCAGATGGATTATGCGGTGAAGCTGGTGTCGCGGCTGGGCCCCCGGCCGGTCGTGCCGGCACAGGTGGCCTCGGTCGACAAGTGACGCCGTGATGAAATCGGGCGTGCGGACGGCCCCTGCCCTGTTGTTTGCGGTCTCCGGCGGCCTGCTGCTGGGGGCGCTGGCCTTCCAGTTCATCGGCGGGCTGAAGCCGTGCGAGATGTGCCTCTGGCAGCGCTGGGCGCATCTGGCGGTCCTGGCCGTCGCCGGGCTGGCCTGGGCCACGGGCAACCGGGCGCTCGCCTGGCTTGCCGTTCTTGCCATGGCGGGCGCTGCCGGGCTGGGGCTGTTCCACGCCGGCGTGGAGCTGAAATGGTGGCCCGGCGTCACGGCCTGCACCGCCCCCGTGGCTCCGGGGATTAGCACCGAGGCCATGCTGAACAGCCTGATGGCTGCCCCCCTCGTCAGGTGCGACGAAATCCCGTGGAGCCTTCTGGGCCTTTCGATGGCAGGGTGGAACGCGCTGGTGTCGGTGGGTGCCGCACTGTGCGGGGCATTCGTCCTGCTGTTCACCGGAAAGAGGGCATGATGGCCGACACTGCTGCGCGACTTGCTGGTGAGCATCCCCCGGAAACGGTCGCCCGCCTGGCGGGCGACCGGGCGCCCGACACCGCCGCCATGCTGCGGGTGGACCATGCCGGCGAATATGGTGCCGCCCGCATCTATGCCGGGCAGCTTGCCGTGATGGGCACGCGCCACCCCTTTGCCGGCGAGATTTCGCGCATGGCGATCCAGGAAGAGCGCCACCTGAAGACGTTCGACCGGCTGCTGGTGGAACGGCGGGTGCGGCCGACACTGCTGATGCCCTTGTGGCATGTGGCGGGCTTTGCGCTCGGCGCAGCCTCGGCACTGGCCGGGCCCAAGGCAGCGATGGCCGTGACCGCGGCGGTCGAGACCGAGATCGACCGGCACTATCAGGCGCAGCGCGAGGCGCTGGCGGGCGAAGACCCCGAGCTGGAGGGGCTGGTCGCCGAATTCCAGGCCGACGAGCTGGAACACCGCGAAACGGCCGTGGCGCATGGCGCCGAGGAGGCACCGGCCTATCCGCTGATGTCGGCGATCATCAGGGCGGGCTGCCGCGCTGCGATCCGTATCAGCGAGAAGATCTGATCAGGCGGTCAGCGTCTCGACCAGCGCCTTGACCTTGGCGCTCTTCCACTGCGGTGCCGGGGCGCAGAGCCAATAGGCCTCGTCCGTCGGGGTGCGCTCGCCGCGTTCCTCCACTTGCCCGGCAGCCAGGGCCGCGGCGGCGAGCGTCAGCGGAACGCGCGCCTCGCCAAGGCCCGCGATGGCCCAATCCAGCGCCTGGCCGGCATCGGGCAGCGCGACGGCCGGGCCCTCCATGCTGCGCCAGCCGAGCGCGCGGGCGGGAGCCCCCGGGGCCGAAACAGTGACGAGCACCTCGTCGGCCAGCTTGCGGCCGAACACGCCCTCGGCATCGGGCGCCGGGCCGAAGCTGAGCGCGAGGTCGAGATTGGCCTGAGAGAAATCCACGGGGGCGTCGAGCGCGAGGACCTGGACGCTGGCGTCGGAGTTGGCCTCCAGCCAGGTCGCCAGCCGGGGGAGCAGCCAGTGCCGGATGGCGCCACGCGCACAGCCCAGCGACAGGCGGGCCGCGCCCTGCCCTTCGTGCAGCGCGGCGACCGTTTCCTCGAAGGCGGAAAAGCCGGCGCGCAGGTGCGGCAGGGCGCGGACGGCCTCGGGCGTCAGTTCCAGCCCCCGCGCCGTGCGGCGGAATAGGATGACACCCAGCGTTTCCTCCAGCGCGCGGATCTGCTGGCCGACTGCCGCCGGCGTGACGGCAAGCTCGTCGGCGGCGCGGGTGAAGCTGAGGGTGCGGGCAGCCGCGTCGAAAACCCGCAGCGCATTCAAGGGCAGCAGAGACCGCTTCATCAGCTGGCTGCCCCCTTTCTATCCGGCGACAGCAGGTCGAACGTCGGGATGTCCACCTCGAAGCGGCGGCCACCATGGTCCTGCATGCCGAAGACCCCGCGCATCTGGCCCATCGGCGTCGACAGCGGGCAGCCCGAGACATAGTCGTAGCTGCCGCCGGGTTCGATAACGGGCTGCTCGCCGACCACGCCCTCGCCCATCACGTCGCGGCGTTCGCCGTGCCCGTCGATGATGATCCAGTGGCGGTCCAGCAGCTGCACCTGCAGCCCCAAGCCATTCTCGATCCGCACATGATAATGCCAGACCCAGTGGCCAGCATCGGGATCGGACTGGTCGCCGGCGTAGCGGGGCTGGACGCGCACGGTGATGCCCTCGGTGGTGGCGACCGCAGCGAACAGGCCCGGGAGGCTCACAGCCCAGCGGCCTTCAAGGCCTGGTCGAGGTCTTCGATGAGATCCTGGGGGTCCTCGATGCCGACGGAAAGGCGGAGCATCCCTTCGCCGATGCCCATTTCGGCGCGCACATCCTCAGCGACGCTGGCGTGGGTGGTGGAGGCCGGGTGGGCCATCAGCGTGCGGCTGTCGCCCAGGTTGTTCGAGATGTCGATCAGCTTCAGCGCATCCAGCAGGGCATGGGCCTGGCCGCGGCCACCGTCGACATGCAGTGCAATAATCGTGCCGCCGGCTGCCATCTGCGCCATCGCCAGCGCATGCTGCGGGTGCGACTGGAGACCCGGATAGAGAAGGCGCGGCACGCGGGTTTCGAGGAAGGTCGCCACCTTCAGCGCATTCTCGCAGGAGCGGCTGACGCGGAGTTCGAGCGTCTCCAGGCTCTTCAGCACGACCCAGGCGTTGAAGGGCGACAGGATCGGGCCCGTGTGGCGGGTGAAGGCGAGATAGCTCTTCTCCATCCACTCGGCCGGGCCCAGCACGGCGCCGGCGAGCACACGGCCCTGCCCGTCCATCAGCTTGGTGGCGGAATAGGCAACGATGTCGGCGCCGAGTTCGAGCGGGCGCTGAACGATCGGGGAGGCAAAGGCGTTGTCCACGATCACCAGCGCGCCGGCCGCATGGGCGATGTCGGCGACGGCCCGGATGTCGACGATGTCGAGCGTGGGGTTGGCCGGCGTTTCCAGGAAGACCGCCTTGGTGTTCGGGCGCATGGCGGCGGCGAAGGCCTGGGTGTCGCGGCCATCGACGGTGGTGGTCTCCACCCCGAAGCGCGGCAGGATGGTATCGACCAGCACCCGGCACGAGCCGAACAGCGCGCGGCCGGCCACCAGATGGTCGCCCGCCGACAGGGTGGAGAGCAGGGTCGCCGACATGGCGGCCATGCCCGAGGCCGAGACGCGGCAGGCTTCCGCGCCTTCCAGCAGGGCGAGGCGTTCCTCCAGCATCTCCACCGTGGGGTTCTGCAGGCGCGAATAGGTCATGCCCTTCGCCTCGCCCCGGAAGCGGGCGGCGGCTTCCTCGGCGCTGTCATAGCAATAGCCCGAGGTGAGGAAGATCGCCTCGGACGTTTCGCCAAATTCGCTGCGCGCGGTGCCGCCGCGCACGAGGCGGGTGGCGGGGCGCCAATGTGCGGTGACGGACCTGTCCTGGCCGGTGGAGCGTTTCATGGCGCCATCTGTTAGCGGCGAACGCCGCTGCGGCAAAGGGCGAAAGGCCGCGTTGGTGCCACTGCGGCAGGGACGCCCGGTTGCGGTGTCGCGGCAGTTGGCGTATCGGCGGACAACTTCCTTAACGAGGGTCTTTCATGCGGATCTGGCTTCCTATCCTGGGTGCGGGCGTTCTGCTGGCAGCAGCCGGCATGATTGTATCGGCTACACGGGCGCAGACCCCGGCGGCCGTGACCCCGGCGGCCGGCCGCCTGCAGGATTTCAAGCTGACCCGCATAGACGGCAAGCCGCTGCCGGCCACGGCCACCAAGGGCAAGGTAGTGCTGCTGGTGAACACCGCGAGCT